>NZ_JBEOVH010000001.1:0-268575 GCF_040295385.1 Streptomyces sp. NPDC002825 | reverse complement strand
CGGCGGCCGGAGGTGGCGGGCCGAGGCGGCCGGAGGTGGCAGGCCGAGGCGGCCGGAGGTGGCAGGCCGAGGCGGCCGGAGGTGGCAGGCCGAGGCGGCCGGAGGTGGCAGGCCGAGGCTCCGTCTTGTTCAGCTGCCGCGTCAGGAGCGCGCCGGTGAGGCCGGCATGAGCGTGCGGGCCAGTACCTCCAGCGCCTGGGTGACCTCACCCAGGCGCTGCGGGTCGTCGGAGCCCAGCGCCGCGGCGAGCGCGCCTTCGATCCGCGTGGCCCGCACCTCCGCGACGCGCTCGGACGCCTCCGCGGCCGGGCGCACGAGCACGCGGCGCCGGTCGGCGGGGTCGGGCACGGCCTGCACCGATCCGGCCTCCTTCAGCCGGGCCACGGCGGTGGACACCTGGCTCTGCGGCAGACCGGTCCGTGCGGCGATCTCGCCGACGGAGCTGTCGGGGTGGGCGGCGATGTCACCGGCGACGATCAGGACCAGCCGGGCGCTGCCGGCGTAACGGCCCTCGCCACCGGGGGGCTCGGGCAGTGCGTCCTCGCCGATCTTCATCAGGAGGCGGCCCAGGAGGAACAGTTCGGCTCCATTCACCCCGTCAACATACATCGAACTGGATTCATCCGATCTGATGCATCGGGATTGATGTATCGAGATGGATGGAATAACGTGGAAGAGGAGACGGGGGGCACGAAGCCCACCGCACACAAAGGGGGAGCACCATGACCGCGATCACGACCGCGACGGCTGCGAGGACCAGGACCGCTGCGACGACCACTGCCGCGACCGAGGCCACGACCGCGACCGCGACCAGGACGGTCGGCGCGCTGGACGTTCCCGGGGCGGTCCTGCACTACCAGGTCCAGGGCACCGGGCCCACGCTGCTCATCTCGCAGAGCGGGGAGGGTGACGCCGACCGCAGCACCGACCTCGTGGCCCGGCTCACCGACTCGTACCGCGTGATCACCTACGACCGCCGCGGCCTCTCCCGCAGCCGCCTCGACGCCCCGGAGCGGGGAGCGACGCTGGTGGAGCACGCCGACGACGTGCAGCGACTCCTCGCCGCGCTCAGCGACGGGCCCGTCCTGATGCTCGGTTGCAGCCTGGGCGCCGTCATCGGGCTGCACGTGGCCGTGCGCCACCCCGGACTCATCGACACGCTGGTCGCCCACGAGCCGGTCGCCCCGCGCCTGCTGTCCGACGAGGAGCGCGCCCGCCACGAGGGCGAACTCACCGGCCTGCAGGACCTGTACGGCCGAGAGGGCCTCTCCGCCGTCCTGCCGGAGATCGCCCGGTGCCTGGGCATCGACCCGGCCGGCACGGACGCCGAGCCGAACCTGACGCCCCAGCCGATGAACGCCCGGCGGATCGCGAACTTCGACCGGTTCATCCGCCACGACTTCACCGCGATCGTCCAGGACACGCTGGACACCGGCGCGCTGGCGAGCACCGGCACGCGCATCGTGCCGGCCATAGGCCGCTCGACCCCGGACGCCGTGTTCGACCTCCGGTGCGCGGCCTCCCTGGCCGAGCTCGTCGGCCACGAGGTGCGGGAGTTCCCCGGTGGCCACAACGGCAACACCAGCCACCCGGAGGCGTACGCGGCCCGTCTCCGCCAGGTCCTGGCGGAGACATGCTGAGCCCGGGGGCCGGGTCAGACCTCCACGAGCAGCTCCTCGAAGCCCCGGATGACGTAGCCGGGCTTCCACACCGGCTCCGCCGAGAGCGTCATGCCCGGCGCCTGGCGCAGCAACTCGCCGAAGACGGCGGTCAGTTCGAGGCGGGCGAGCGGGGCGCCGAGGCAGTAGTGGATGCCGGCGCCGAAGGTGATGTGCGGGTTGTCGGCCCGTTCGAGGTCGAGGACGTCGGCGGTGGGGCCGAAGCGGGCGGGGTCGCGGTTGGCGGAGCCGAAGAGGAGGGCGACCTCGGAGCCGCGCGGGAGGGTCACGCCGCCGATCTCGATGTCGTCGAGGACCCAGCGCTCGAACATCTGGAGCGGGGTGTCGTAGCGCAGAAGTTCTTCCACAGCTGTGGACAACTTTTCGGGATCGGGGCGTACGCCCTGCCTGAGGAGCGTCCACCAGCCGTTGACCGTGGTGTTCACGGTCGCCTCGTGGCCCGCGTTGAGGAGAAGGACGCAGGTGGAGATCATCTCCTGTTCCGTCAGCTCCTCCACCGCGATCAGCGAGGAGATCAGGTCGTCCCCCGGGTCCTTCCGCCGCCGCGCGATCAGCTCCCGCAGATAGTCCGAGAACTCGACGGAGGCCTGGACCGCGCGCCGGGCCGTCTCCTGCGAGGGGTTCAGCTCGAACATCCCGCAGATCGCCGCCGACCAGGGCCGCAGCCGCGCCCGCTCCTCGTCCTCGGCCGGAATGCCGAGCATCTCGGCGATCACCGCGACCGGCAGCGGCTCGGCGACGGCGGACAGCAGGTCGCCGCCGCCCGCCGCGACCAGGTCACCGACGAGCGCGGCGGCCAGGCGCCGCACCGTCGGGGCCAGGTTCTCCACGGTCCTCGGCGTGAACGCCTTGGAGACCAGCCGCCGGATCCGGGTGTGGTCGGCCGCCTCCAGATCGAGCAGACCGTGGTCGTTGAGCGTGTGGAACGGCTCGTACGCGGCGTCCGGCGCCGTCCGCCCGAACTCCTCGTGCGTGAAGCGATGGGTGTACGTCCGGCCGAGCCGCCGGTCGCGAAGGAGCGCGGACACGTCCTCGTAGTGCGGGATGAGCCACTGGCGGGTGGGGGCGTGCCAGTGCGCGCGGCCGGCGGCGCGGAGCCGGGCGTAGGCGGGATAGGGGTCGGCGACGAACTCGGCCGACCAGGGGTCGTACACAGCGTCAACAGCGTCCATGCCCGGACGCTACCCCTCGGGCCCGGTGTGGACCCGGCCGGCCGGACACAGCACCGGCTCCGTCCGGGACCTCCTGCGCCGGCACCGCACGGCCCCCGTCGCGGCCCTGCTCGGCCCGCGCGGCACCGGCTCCGTCCGGGGCCCGGTCAGCCGCCGACGCGGACCAGGCCCGCCTCGTATGCGAAGACCGCCGCCTGGGTGCGGTCGCGGAGGCCCAGCTTCACCAGGATGCGGCTCACGTGGGTCTTGATCGTCGACTCGGCGACGACGAGGTGGTCGGCGATCTCGGCGTTCGACAGGCCCTGGGCGATGAGGACCAGGACCTCCGTCTCCCGCTCGGTCAGCTCACCGATCCGCGCCATCGCCGGCGGGCGCGGAGAGCTCCCCGGCGCCTTCGCGAACTCGGTGATCAGCCGCTTCGTGACGGTCGGCGCGAGCAGCGCCTCCCCCGCCGCGACGACCCGCACGCCGTCCGCGAGCTGGCGGGCGGAGGCGTCCTTGAGGAGGAAGCCGGAGGCCCCGGCGCGCAGCGCCTGGTACACGTACTCGTCGAGGTCGAAGGTCGTCAGGACCAGCACCTTCGCGTCCGCGTCGGCGGCGACGATCTCCCGGGTGGCCTCGATGCCGTTCAGCTCGGGCATCCGGATGTCCATGAGGACCACGTCGGGGTGGAGGGCGGCGACCTGCGCGATCGCCTCCCGGCCGTTGACAGCCTCGCCGACGACCTCGATGTCCGGCATCGCGCCGAGCAGCACCGAGAAGCCCTCACGGACCATCATCTGGTCGTCGACGATCAGTACCCGGATCACGCCTGCTGCTCCTCACGGCTCACGGGGACGAAGGCGGTCACCTCGTAGCCACCGTCCTCGGTCGCCTCCGCCGTCATCTCCCCGCCGAGCATCGTCACACGCTCCCGCATGCCGGTGATGCCGTGCCCGGCGCCCGGGGAGGGCTTCACGAGGCCGCGCGCGGGGCCGTTGGCGACGCGCAGGCCGAGGCCGCCGAGGACGTAGCTGACCTCGACCTTCGCGGCGGCGCCCGGGGCGTGCCGCAGGACGTTCGAGAGGGCCTCCTGGACGATCCGGTACGCGGAGAGCTCGACGCCCTGCGGGAGTTCGCGGACCGCGCCGGTCACGGTCTTCTCGACGTCGAGCCCGGCCTCGCGGACGTTGGCGACGAGCACGTCGAGGTCGGCGAGGGTCGGCTGCGGGGCGTCGGGGGCCTCGTAGTCCTCGGCGCGGACGACCCCGAGGATGCGGCGCAGTTCGGTCAGCGCGGCGACGGCGTTCTCCCGGATGGTGAGGAAGGCCTGCTCCAGCTCGGGCGGCGGGTTCTCCACCCGGTAGGGCGCGGCCTCCGCCTGGATGGCGACCACGGACATGTGGTGGGCGACGACGTCGTGCAGCTCGCGGGCGATGGTCGTCCGCTCTTCGAGGAGGGTGCGCTTGGACCGCTCGACGGCGGTGACGGTCTGCTGGGCGGTGACCTCACGGCGGGCCTGGGTGCGGACCTGGTGGATGGCCACGCCGAGCATGGCCATGGCCGAGAAGAACAGCAGCTCGGCGCCGTTGAAGCCGTAGTAGCCGCCCACGCCCAGGAAGAAGGCCGTGAACATCGCGTACCCGGCGGTGACCAGCCACATCCACAGGGCGGTGCGGGGCCGGGTCCGCATGGCGACGATCAGCAGGACCGCCCAGTGCGCGGCGAAGGAGTTCGGCGACCAGGGCCAGCCGTCGTACCCGCCGATATAGGCGACGAAGGGGGTGGAGCCCAGCGAGACCCAGAAGGCGAGCACGGGCCTGGCCAGGGTGAGCAGCACGGCGCCGGCCGGCACGAGGCAGTAGACGAGGGCGATCGGGCGGGCCTCTCCCCCGACGAAGTCGACGCCCAGGAAGAAGACGATCACCGCGAGGAAGCCCACCATCGCGTGCGGCAGCAGGCCCACGTGCGGACGTATCCGCCTCGGCAGGAAGCGGAAGGCGGGGCTGTCCGGCGCGAAGCGCGGCAGCGGGCGGTAGGCGAAGGCGTTGTGGAAGAGGTCGGCGCGCAGACCGCCGAGCGCGTCCTGCGCCAGGCGGAGCTCGGGGCTGCGGCTCGTCTCGGTGGTCTGCGTATCGGTCACGCGAACCACCGTACGGGCGGCGGGGGACCCGGTCGTCCCGCTGGATGCGGATCCTTCCGGGTCCCCCTTGAGGACTAGCGCCCCGCTACAGGACGCTGTTGAACTTCGAGCCCTCGCCCGCGTACAGCGACGTCGTCTGGCGGCTGAAGGGGGCGGTGACGGAACCCGTCGAGCGGTACACGTACGTGCCGCCCGAGCCGTAGGCGATGAGGTCCGGGCGACCGTCGTTGTCGAGGTCACCCGCACCGACGAGCTGGGAGAAGGCGTTCCAGCCGGCGCCGATCTTCACGCGGACGGAGAAGCCGCCGCGGCCGTTGCCCTGGTACAGCCACAGGACGCCGGCGGTGTCGCGGGCGACCATGTCCCCGGCGGCGGTGCCGGCGATGTTGCCGACGGCGGTGAGCTGGTTGTAGATCTGCCAGCTGCCGCCAAGGCTCACCCGCGTCGCGTACGGCTTCGCGTAGTTGCCCGTGCCCTTGTAGAACCACATGGTCCCGGCGCCGTCCGTGGCCACCAGGTCGGAACGGCCGTCGCCGTCGAGGTCCGAGCCGCCGGCGAGCTTGTTGTAGATCTGCCAGCCCGTGCCGACCTTCACCCGGGGGGCGAACGTGCCGTCGCCCTTGCCGAGGTAGAGCCACTGCACGCCCGATCCGTCGACGGCGATGAGGTCGCCGTTCGCGGCACCGCCGATGTTTCCGACGGCCTCGATCTGCTTGTAGACCTGCCAGCCGGGGCCGATCTTCGTCCGCTGCGCCGGCTTGACCTGGCCGTTCACCGGACGGTCCCGCAGGTCGTCGCGCCACAGCACGCCGGAGGCGTCCCGGGCGAGGACGTCGGTGGAGCCGTTGTCGGTGTAGTCGTGCGGGTTGGCCGTACGGACGATGTTCGTGAACCAGCCCTGGTAGGCGGAGTCGCCGATGCCGTCGAGCGGCGTCGCCTCGGCCTCGACCGCGTACTTGCCGTTCGGCGCGTCGACCCCGGCGATGACACCGTCCCAGTCGAAGGAGAACAGGGTGCCGGTGGCGGGGGCGGTCAGGCGCTTGGTGAACTCCTTGCCGGTGGCGATGTGCGTGAGCGTGACGTCCAGGGAGGCGTCGGCGCGCGACAGCGTCCAGCCCAGCCGCACCTTGCCGCCGGTCTTGTCGAGTTCCGCCACGTCGGGGACGTGGACCTCCTGGATCTCCAGCGGCTCACGGACCGCCGGCGTACCCGTGTCCGCGATCTTGGTGACGGTGGGGGAGCCGTCCTCGCCGACCGCGACACGGAACAGCCCGTCGCCGTCGGCGGCCCGGTTGCCGCGCAGCACCACGCTGAAGTCGGCCGAGGGCGCCGCGGTCACGGCCGTGACGCCGAGGGCGAGGGTCTCACCGGTGGTCAGGGAGACGGCCTGGGCCGGCTTCGAGGGGTTGCCGTACACGAGCCGGTCGCCCGCGAGCTCGTAATACCAGTCGCCGTCACGGACACCCAGGACGGTCTTCTTCCGATCGCCCGTCTTGCGGTCGACGGACGTCACGTACAGCCCGGTCGCCTGGTCGTAGTCGAGCCAGGCCACGTGCGAACCGGAGAACATCAGGCTCGTGAAGTCGTACCCGGACTCGACGGAGGCGTAGGTCTCGGTCGCCGTCCCGGCCGTCAGGTCGACCAGCGCCCGGCCGCCGGTCCGCGCGCCCGCCGGACCCGTCGCGTACCCGACGAGGATGTGGCCGCCCTTGACCGTCGAGCCGGTGAACTCGGTGGCGTCCGCGGGCAGGCCCTCGATCTTGCGGGTGGTCGTCGTGGCGCCGTCCTTGGTGACGACGTGCAGTTCCGCCGTGCCGTCCGCCTGGGTGATCTGCGCGAGCACGCTCGTCGGGCTCAGCACGGCCACGTAGTTGCCGTTCAGCGCGCCCAGGTCAATCTCGACGCCCGGGGCGACGGAGGTGGCCGGGGTCGCCATGTTCCGAAGGGTGAGCTTGCGCATCTGGACGGTCCAGCTCGCGTCGCCGAGGACGACCACGTCCCCGCCCATGGCGAACCCGCCGTTCTCGGGCTCGATGAGCCGGGTGGCGAGCCCGCCGTCGTACGGCGTCCAGAGCAGGTTCCGCTCGTACGTCTGCTTGTCGAAGTACCAGCTGAGGAACCCGGAGGTGCCCACGCCCGAGAGCACGGAGCCCTCGGGGAAGACGGGAGTGGCCGTGGCCTCGTCGGCAGAGGCCACCACCGCCCCGGCCGCGAAGGCGGTCGGGGCCGTGGCCAGGGTGCCCGCGCCCAGGGCCGTGACGGCGAGGACGGCCGTGACGGCGGAGGCGAGGCGGATGCCGGTGGTGCGGAACTGCAAGGTGAACCCCCACGAGAAAGATCGGACACGGGAGTGCCGTGCCCGATGAGACTCGTGATCCGTTCGAAGGGTTGTACGGGCGGACAGGAGAATTCCGGTTCGCCCGGCCGGTCGGCCGGGCCGGCTCACCAGGCCGGTCGACCAGGCCCGTTGACCAGGCCGTTCACCAGGCCAGCTGGGCGATCTCCTCCGCCACCACCGCGCACGCGTCCGCCGCCGGGTCGATCAGCGGGAAGTGGCCGACGTCCTGCAGGAGCGTCAGGCCGACCTCCTCGCCCGCCTTCGCCGCCGCCTCCGCGTACGCCTCGGCCACCGCGTACGGGACGACGATGTCCTCGCGGCCCTGGACCAGGGTCGTCGCGATGCCGGTCGGCAGGAGGACCGACGGGTCCGTGAAGGCGGCCCGCGCCTCGTACCGCGCCTCGCCGCCGAGGAGCTCCGTGACCGCGCCGCCGCACACGCCGAGCTCCACCGCCCGCCCGAAGTGGGCGATCGGGGCCAGGGCGACGACCCCGCGCAGCTCCGGCGGGGCCGGCAGGCGCCAGGGCGCGTCCGCAGGCAGGACGTGCCGGGCGGCGGCCCAGAGCGCCAGGTGCCCGCCCGCCGAGTGACCCGTGAGGACCGTGCGCCGCGGGTCGGCCTGCGGCAGATGGGCCGCGGCGAGTTCCGGTACGGCGTCGAGGGCCGCCGCCACGTCGTCGAAGGTCTCCGGCCAGCGCCCCGCCACCGGAGCCGTACCGCCCTGGTGGGGCAGGCCGGGGCCGCGCCGGTACTCGACGCTCGCCACGGCGAAGCCCCTGCGGGCCAGGAAGTCCACGAACGGGGTCAGATGCTGCCGGTCGTACGGTGCCCGCCAGGCGCCGCCGTGCAGGGCGACGACGAGGGGAGCCAGGGTGCGCCCGTCACGCGGGGCGTAGAAGTCGACCACCTGGTCCGGGTGGTCGCCGTACGCGGCGGTGGCGTCCGGGGCGACGGCCGGGTGCGAGAAGGCCGACGCCTCTTCGGCGGCATCGCGCGCGGCGGGGTCCGGCATGCTGTTCCAACCTCTCGGGTACGCGGCCGAATTGGCCTGACCTGCGGGGACGGTACCAGCACCGGAACCCCCGCAGATCAGGCGATCATCCGACTACCGAAGAACGTCGGCGAGGGTACTCGCCGCCCGCTCCGCGTCCGCGAAGCCCACGTACAGCGGCGTGAAGCCGAACCGCAGGATGTCCGGACGGCGCAGATCCCCGACGACCCCGCGCTTGATCAGCTCGGTCATGACGGCCGGCGCGTCCGCGCAGCGCAGCGCCACCTGGCTGCCGCGCTCGCCGTGCGCCCCGGGGGTCACGGAGGTGACGCGGCCCTCGGGGACGTACGCCTCGACGCACTCCAGGAAGAAGTCCGTCAGCGCGAGGGACTTGGCGCGCACGTCCTCGACGGCGACGCCGTCCCAGACGTCGAGGGCCGCTTCGAGCGCCAGCATGGAGAGGATGTCGGGCGTGCCGACCCGGCCCCGGAGCGCGCCGGTCGCCGCCTCGTAGCCCGGGGTCATGCCGAAGGGGTCGGCGTGCGAGTTCCAGCCGGGCAGCGGCGAGTCGAAGGCCCCCTGGTGGCGCTCGGCCACGTAGAGGTAGGCCGGGGAACCCGGGCCGCCGTTCAGGTACTTGTAGGTGCAGCCGACCGCCAGGTCCACCCCGTGCGCGTCCAGGCCGACGGGCAGGGCGCCCGCGCTGTGGCACAGGTCCCAGACGGCGAGCGCGCCCGCCGCGTGGAGGGCGGCGGTGATGCCGGGCAGGTCCTGGAGCCGGCCCGTGCGGTAGTCGACGTGGTTGACGAGCGCGAGGGCCGTGCGGTCGCTCACCGCGGCCGCCATGTCGGCCGGGTCGCAGGGCACGATCTCGTGACCCGTCATCCGCGCGGCGGACTGTGCGATGTACCCGTCCGTGGGAAAGGTCGTCGCGTCGACGAGGATCTCGTTCCGGTCGTCACCGTTCAGCCGGGCCGCGGCGACGACCGCCTTGAAGACGTTCACGCTCGTCGAGTCGCCGACCACGATCTGCCCGGGGGCGGCGCCGACGATCGGGGCGATCCGGTCGCCGATCCGCTCGGGCGCGGTCCACCAGCCGGACTCGTCCCAGGAGCGGATGCGCAGCTCGCCCCACTCGCGGGTGATGACGTCGGCCATGCGGGCCGGGACGTGCGCGGGCAGGGCGCCGAGCGAGTTGCCGTCGAGGTAGACGGTCCCCTCGTCCAGGGCGAACTTCGCGCGGTGCCCGGCCAGCGCGTCGGCGGCGTCGAGCTCCAGGGCCCGCCGGCGCAGGCCGTGGGCCGCGTCGGGGTCCAGGGCCCGGGGGCGGAGCTCCTCGGCCGCGTCGGGTCGCGTGGCCCTCTGCTCGTGGGTCTCAGACATGGCTGCGGGCCGTCCAGAGCTCGGGGAACACGTTCTTCTGGGCCCGCTTCTCCAGCCAGGCCACACCGGCGGAGCCGCCGGTGCCGGTCTTCGCGCCCATCGCGCGCCGGGTCGCGACCAGGTGGTCGTTGCGCCAGCGCCAGACCAGCTCGGCGACGTCGCTGAGGGCCTCGCCGAGCCGGACGAGCTCGGCGTTCTGGTCGGAGTCCGCGTAGATCCCGGCCCAGACCGCCTCGACCTCGGGGGACGGCTCGTACCGCTGGGAGAGGTCGCGGGAGAGGACCGACGCCGGGACGGGCAGGCCGCGGCGGGCGAGCAGCCCGAGGACCTCGTCGTACAGGCTCGGCTCGTGGAGCGCCTTCTCCAGCTCGGCGTGGACGCGGGGCGCGCCCCGGTGCGGGACGAGCATGGAGGCGGACTTCTCGCCGAGCAGGAACTCCATCCGCCGGTACATCGCCGACTGGAAGCCGGAGCCCTCGCCGAGCGCCGCGCGGTAGGCGTTGAACTGGCCGGGGGTGAGCTGGGCGAGCGGACGCCAGGAGTGGTTGAGCGCCTCCAGCTCGCGCACGGAGCGCTTGAGCGCGTCCATCGCGACCGGGACGCGGTCCTCGCGCAGGGCGCGGCTCGCGGTCTCCCACTCGTGGACGATCACCGTGAACCACAGCTCCATGACCTGGGTGGTGACCAGGAAGACCATCTCGCCGGGGTCGTCCGAGCGGAGGTGCTGGAGGTGGGTGAGGACGTCCGCCTGGACGTAGTCCTCGTACGGCGTCGTGCCCGCGAAGTCGAGGTTCGGGTCGTCGACGACCGAGCCGGCTCCGGAGGCATCGGGGAAGGTGGACATTTCTGTCTCCTCGATACGGGCTACCGGGTAGCGGTCCGCTCCACCGTGTGCGCTCTGCCGCGCGGCACGGGAGCTCCGGTCCCCTCGGGAGGCGCGCTTCTGCGCGCGCGTCCCAAGCGCATCATGACACGATCGGGCCCGTGATGTAGCTCCCGTCTTCGTCATACGGAAAAGCGTTCGACCGACAGCCGTCGAGGCCCTTGATCTGCTGCATCATCGCGGGAGCGAGCCTGCCCGGACCCGGGCAGCCCATGTGCGTGCGGATGCCGATCTCGTGCCCGACCTCGTGGTTGATGATCAGATGCCGGTACTCGGTGGCCGGCCCCGTGAAGGTCGGCGAGCCGAGCATCCACCGCTTGAGGTTCACGACGACGCCGTCGGAGGTCTCGCAGTTCAGCTCACCGTGGGTGCGGAGGCCCTGCCGCAGGCAGAGCGCGTCGGCGGTGTCCGGGGTGGCGATCCGGATGACGAAGTCGGCGTTCTCGGAGACGAGCTGGAAGCGGCCCCGGCCGTGCGCGGCCCAGCTGCGCGGGTGCCCCAGGATCTGCTGGATCTCGGCGGCCGTCTCGCTCGCCGACAGGTCGATGCCGTCCTCGACCTGGACCCGGTAGCGGCGCAGCGTGCCGGTGTCCCCGACCGGCGAGCCGGAGGCCCGCGCGGTGGTGAAGGTCCCGGCACCGGACTGCGGGACGGTGGTCTTCTTCCTGGTCGGCGTGGGTTTGGGGGTCGGCTTCGGCGTCTTCTTGGGCGTCGGCTTCGGGGTCGGTCTCGGCGTCGTGGGCCGCGGGCTCGGCGTGACCGCCGTCGGCGCCGCCGTCCCCGGAGCCGCAGCCGTCCCGTCGGCGGTTCTGCCCTGGTAGTGCGCGAGCGCGGCCCCGGCGCCGAGCGAGACCGTCATCAGGACCAGCGCCGGCAGGACGAGCCCGGACCCGGACCTGCGCTTCTTCCTCTTCGCCCGCCTTCCAGCGGGTAAGGCACGTTTCCCCACGACAGAGTTCCCCCCTCAAGTCCTGCGGTTCCGGGGATCGTACCCGCTCGACTCGAACGCCCTTTCTCCCGTGCGGGAGAAAGGGCGTTGTTCATGAGGCGCGTGAGGCGTTCGCGTTGGCTTTCGCGTCGGGCTTCGGCGTCGGGCTTCGGCGTCAGGCTTTCGCGGGAGCCGGGAGGTCAGCCGAGCGTCTCGGCGGCGGTCTCCGAGGAGTCCCGCAGGAAGGTCGTGCAGCGCTCGTACTCGTCCTTCTCGCCGATCTCGCCGGCCGCCCGGGCCAGGGCGTGCAGCGCGCGCAGGAAGCCGCGGTTCGGCTCGTGCTCCCACGGCACCGGGCCGTGGCCCTTCCAGCCGTTGCGGCGCAGCGCGTCCAGGCCGCGGTGGTAGCCGGTACGGGCGTAGGCGTACGACTCGACGACCGAGCCGCGCTCGTAGGCGTCGTCGGCGAGACGGGCCCAGGCGAGCGAGGAGGTCGGGTACTTCGCGGCGACGTCCGCCGGCGCCGCACCGCTCGCGAGCAGCTCGCGCGGCCCCGGCTCGTCGGGCAGGTGGGTGGGGGCCGGTCCCCCCAGCAGGTTCTCGTGGATGGCCATGGGCCCAGTCTGCCTCAGGACCCCGCACCGGGGGCCGCGTCCCGCTGCCCGGGGTCGAGCGGCGGGGCCTGCACCCCGCAGTGGACCTTGCACTCCGGATGGCAGCCCGCCGCCGCGGCCGGGGTCCGCATCGTCGTCCAGGCGAGGGCCGCGCCCACCACCAGGATCCCCGCGCACATCGGCATCGCCCGCCGGAACGTCTCCCCGAACTCCTCCGCCGAGCGGTACGCCTCCGGGCCCATCCCCGCCAGCAGCGGCAGCGCGGCCACCGCGATCAGCCCGGCGGCGCGGGCCGCCGCGTTGTTGATGCCGCTCGCGAGGCCCGCCCGGGAGACGTCCACCGAGGCGAGGACGGTCGCGGTCAGCGGGGCGACCAGGGTCGTCATGCCGAGCCCGAGGACGAGCATCGCCGGCAGCACGTCGGTCACGTACGAGGCGTCCTCCCCGACCCGCAGCATCAGCAGCATCCCGGCGGCGCACAGCAGCGGCCCCACCGTGAGCGGGATCCGCGGCCCGATCTTCTCCCCCAGCTCCCCGGACCTCGCGGAGAGCAGCAGCATCAGCACGGTCGTCGGCAGCAGCGCCACACCGGCGCCGAGCGCCGAGTAGCCCGCGACCACCTGGAGCTGGAGGGCCGCCAGGAAGAAGAAACCGCCGAACGCCGCGTACACGCAGAGGGTGACCAGGTTGACCGCCGTGAAGAGGCGCGAGCGGAAGATCGACGGGGGCACCATCGCCCGCTCCCCGCGCCGCCGCTCCACCACCACGAACCCGGTGCCGACCACGGCCCCGGCCGCCCCGGCCCACCAGGCCGCGCCGATCAGCGCGTACGTGACGAGGGCGAGCGCCGCCGCGCCCAGGACCGCGCCGAGCACGTCGAAGCGGCCGTGCGCCGTCTCGTCCCGCGACTCCGGCACGTGCCGCAGGGCGACCGGGACGCAGATCGCGGCCAGCGGCACGTTCAGCAGGAACACCCACCGCCAGCCGGGACCGTCCACCAGCCAGCCGCCCACGAACGGCCCGATCGCCGCGCCCACACCGCCGAAGCCCGACCAGAGCCCGACCGCACGGGCCCGGTCGTCGGCGTGGAAGCTCGCCTGGATCAGCGCGAGGGAGCCGGGCGTGAGCAGCGCCCCGCCGACGCCCTGGAGGGCACGGGCCGCGATCAGCACCCCGGCGTTCGGCGCGAGCCCGCACAGCAGGGAGGCGAGGGCGAACCAGACCACGCCGACGACGAAGACCTTCCGCCGCCCGAACCGGTCGCCGAGCGAGCCGCC
The DNA here is from genome assembly GCF_040295385.1 of Streptomyces sp. NPDC002825. Lineage (NCBI taxonomy): Bacteria > Bacillati > Actinomycetota > Actinomycetes > Kitasatosporales > Streptomycetaceae > Streptomyces > Streptomyces sp. NPDC002825. Next base: position 255,188 of record NZ_JBEOVH010000001.1, on the reverse strand, counting down.
GAGCAGGATCAGCCCGGCGAGGGTCAGCATGTAGGCGTTGACCGTCCACTGCAGGACGGCGAGGTCGGCGCCCAGGTCCTCGCCGATGTGGGGCAGGGCGACGTTGACGACGGTCGAGTCGAGCAGCGCCATCCCCGAGCCGAGGACCGTGGTGAACACGATCCACCGGCCGGTCCCCGAGGCCATCCGCACGTCCCGCACGCCCGCACCCGCACCCGCACCCGCACCCATGACTGCATGGTCCCGCGAAGCGAGGACCGCCGCGCGCCGGACCGGACCACACGCGGGCCGGCCACACGCAGCCGGGCCTCAGACCGTACGCAGCCGGTTCGCCGCCCTGACCAGTGCGTCCACTCCCCGTTCGGCCTTGCTCCGTGGGCAGCCGACGTTCAGCCGGACGAAGCCCGGCGTGCCGTACACCCCGCCCGGCATGATCGCGACCTTCTCCTTCGCCACGAGCTCCTCCTGGAGCCGGGTCTCCTCGACCCCGAGCGGCCGCAGGTCGATCCAGGCCAGATAGCCGGCCTGCGGGGGCGCCCAGTCGACCTCGGGCAGCCCGTCCGCGAGCCGCTCCCGGACCAGGTCCATCGTGCCCGCCACGTATCCGCGCAGCTCGTCCAGCCACGGGGCGCCCTGTCGGTACGCGGCGATGTGCGCGGTCAGCGAGAGCACGGCGGGCGAGGCGAGACCCTCGCCGGTCTCCATGCGCCGGACGAACGCCTGGCGCTCGTCGGGGTCGCCGACCATCCCGTACGAACCGGAGAGCGCCGGGAAGTTGAAGGCCTTCGTGCCGGAGGTGACCAGGGCCCAGCGGCGCCCCCGGCCCGGCTCGGCGATCCGGGTCCAGGGGATGTGGCGGTAGGCGTCGGTCGTCAGATCGGCGTGGATCTCGTCGCTGACGACGGCCGCGCCGTGCCGCTCGGCCAGCTCGGCGAAGCCCCTGAGCTCCTCCTCCGTCCACACCCGGCCGGTCGGGTTGTGCGGGGAGCAGAGCAGCAGCATCCGGCTGTCCGGCCGGGCGAGCTCCCGCTCCAGGGCCTCCGGATCGCCGACGGGGACGCCCCGCAGTTCGCGCCCGAGCCCCGTGACGGCCTTGCGGAAGCCGTCGTACGTGGGGGTGTGGACGACCACGCCGTCGCCGGGTTCCGTCCACATCTGGAGGAGCTGCGAGAGCTGGGAGAGCACCGAGGGCGCGTAGACCAGCGTCTCCGGGTCGATCTCGGCGCCGTACCGGCTCGCGTACCAGTGGCGGATCGCCTCGCGGAACTCCCCGAGCCGCCAGTCCGTGTAGCCGAAGACTCCGTGGTCGACGCGCTCGCGCAGGGCCGCGAGGACCTCGGGCGGGGAGGCGAAGTCCATGTCGGAGATGGTGAAGGGCAGCAGGTCGGAGACGCCGAAGCGGTCCGCGATGCCGTCCCACTGCACGGACCAGGTCCCGTGCCGGTCTATCTCCCGGTCGAAGTCGTACGCCACGGTCATCCTCCCGACATGACGAGGGCCCGGCACCTCACGAGGTGACCGGGCCCGTCGCTCATCCGCTTACTTCAGCTTCGTGCCGGCCGAGCGCAGCGCGACACAGGCCTCGCCGACGCGCTGGGCCATGCCGGCCTCGGCCAGCTTGCCCCAGGTGCGCGGGTCGTAGGTGGACTTCTTGCCGACCTCGCCGTCGACCTTCAGGACACCGTCGTAGTTGCGGAACATGTGGTCCACGACCGGGCGGGTGAAGGCGTACTGGGTGTCGGTGTCGAGGTTCATCTTCACGACGCCGTTCTCCAGCGCGGTGGCGATCTCCTCGGCCGTCGAGCCCGAGCCGCCGTGGAAGACGAAGTCGAACGGGTCGGCCTTGCCGAACTTGGCGGCGACGCCGGCCTGGAGGTCCTTGAGGAGCTCGGGGCGGAGCACGACGTTGCCCGGCTTGTAGACGCCGTGCACGTTGCCGAAGGACGCGGCGAGCAGGTAGCGGCCCTTCTCGCCCAGGCCGAGGGCCTCGGCGGTGCGGATGGCGTCCTCGACGGTGGTGTACAGCTCGTCGTTGATCTCGTGGCTGACGCCGTCCTCCTCGCCGCCGGTCGGCGTGATCTCGACCTCGAGGATGATCTTGGCGGCGGCGGCCTTCGCGAGCAGCTCCTGGCCGATGGCCAGGTTGTCGGCGAGGGTCTCGGCGGAGCCGTCCCACATGTGCGACTGGAACAGCGGGTTCAGGCCCTTGGCGACGCGCTCGGCGGAGACGTCGAGCAGCGGACGGACGTAGCCGTCCAGCTTGTCCTTCGGGCAGTGGTCGGTGTGGAGGGCGACCGTGATGTCGTACTTCGCGGCGACGATGTGCGCGAACTCGGCCAGGGCAACGGCGCCCGTGACCATGTCCTTGTTGTGCTGACCGCCCAGGAACTCGGCACCGCCGGTCGAGATCTGGATGATGCCGTCGCTCTCGGCCTCCGCGAAGCCGCGCAGCGCAGCGTGCAGGGTCTGGGACGAGGTCACGTTGATGGCCGGGTAGGCGAACTTGCCTGCCTTCGCCCGGTCGAGCATCTCGTTGTAGACCTCGGGGGTTGCGATGGGCATTCGTCCGCTCCTTGTGATGTGCGGGGTGTGTGCGTTGCTGTCCCTGACCTAGGGGCGACGTCATCGTCGCGGCCCATCTTTCCAGACTCTTGTCCGGGCTCCCACGGGCGCGGCATGCCGAAGGGCGGGGTGTTTCACGTGAAACACCCCGCCCTTCGGTAAAAACGCAGGTCAGGACCGCTATGGCGGGGGTCCGGGACCTAAGTCACGACTTCGCGGCGGTTACGCCAGGCCGAGCTCGTCCAGCGCGTACGCGTAGAGGTACGGAACGCCCGCCGTCCCGCTGATCTTCTCGCCCGCCCCGGTGGCGCGGTCCACGATCGTGGCGACGGCGACGACCTCGGCGCCGGCCGCGCGCGCCGCCTCGACGGCGGTCAGCGGCGAGCCGCCGGTGGTGGAGGTGTCCTCCACGATCAGGACGCGACGGCCCTTGATGTCCGGGCCCTCGACCTGGCGCTGCATCCCGTGGGCCTTGGCGGCCTTGCGGACGACGAAGGCGTCGAGCCGCTCGCCCCGCGCGGCGGCGGCGTGCAGCATCGCCGTCGCGACCGGGTCGGCGCCCAGCGTCAGGCCGCCGACCGCGTCGAAGTCGAGGTCCTTGGTGAGTTCGAGCATGACCTTGCCGACCAGCGGCGAAGCCGCACCGTCCAGAGTGATCCGGCGCAGGTCCACGTAGTAGTCGGCTTCCAGACCCGAGGAGAGGGTCACCTTGCCGTGCACCACGGCCTTGTCCTTGATCTGCTGGAGCAGCTCAGCGCGTACGTCAGTCATGCCCCTGAGCTTAAAGCCGCCGCCAGGTCCAGGTGCTCTCGACCTCCAGGGGGTCGATCGGGGTGACCAGGCGCGGGTGGGTGTTGAGGCCGTTCGGCGGGCCGGACTGCGGCTCGACGCAGACCGCCTCGGCGGGCTCGTCGTAGATCACGACCCATTCGGCGCGGCTCGCGACCTTGAGCTCCAGCTCCTGCGGCCAGGTGAGGGTGACGTCGACGCCGTCGGGCATGCCGAAGCAGTCGTCCCAGGGGCCGGGGAGGGAGTCGATGCGGTGGCCGGTGGGGAGGTGGTTCTCCCCGCGCTGCTCCTGCCAGGCGGGCGTGAAGTCGATCCGTACGTCCTGACCGCCCTGCCCGAGGTTGCGCAGGAACCAGGGGTGCCAGCCGGCCTGCGCCGGGAAGGAGCTGTCGTAGGTCTCGACGCCGAAGCGGAGGGTGAGGGAGTCCTCGGACAGCTCGAAGACCTGGGTGACCCGGCCCTCGTACGGCCAGGGGTCGCCGAGCTCGCAGGTGAAGACGGCCTCGGTCCCGGAGGTCCGGGCGGTCTTCCACGGGATGTCCCGGACGGTGCCGTGGATGGCGTGCGGGGCGGCGTTGACGGGGAGCTGGTGGGTTTCGGCGCCGTTGCGGAAGCGGCCGTTCTCGGTCCGCCCGCACCAGGGCACCATCGGGAAGCTTCCGTACCGCTCGCCCTGGCGCAGCACCTCGGTGCCGGCGATGCGCAGGCTCTCGATGCGGCAGCCGTGGTCGGGGTTGATGGTCAACTCGGCGTCGCCCGCCGTCAGTCGCGTCTGCATGCTCACGTCCTGAGCCTAGGGCCTGTCCGGCCTGTTCAGCGGCGGCGGCGCAGGGCCCGGCCGACGACGACGGCGGAGGCGAGGGCGAGGGCGGCGGCCGGGGCGATCCAGCGCAGGGTGGCGCCGGTGCTCGTCGCCTCGGGCGCGGGGACGGGGGCGTAACGGCCGCGCGGCGGGGCGTGGTCGACCTCTTCGGCGCTCCGCCCGATCATGGTCCGGCGGGCGTGGGCGGCCTCGGCGGCGGGCTGCGGGGCGGGGAACTCGATCGGGGTGTCCGCGAAGTCCTCGTCGAGGAGCGGGTCGAGGGAGGACGGCGGTACGGGCGCGTCGAAGACGGCGCCCCGGGCGGGCTCCTCCACCCCGTCGTCGACTCCGTCGTCGTCGGTGGCCTCTTCGAGGGCTTCGGGCTCCTCGGCGAGCGCGGCGAGCGCCTCGACGAACTTGTCGAGGAGCTTGACGCCCGCCGTGGCGCGCGCGTCGTCCGTCGCGTCGGCGAGCCGGCCGACGGCGGTGAGGGCGCCGGTGAAGCTGAGGCTGGTGCCCTCGGCCACCGGGGTGAGGACGACGGTGAGGGACAGCTCGGCCGAGCCCTTGCCGCGGGCTTCGGTGCCCTCGCCCTCGTAGGTGATGGCACCGTCCCGTTCGACGACCCGCAGGGCACCGCGGTAGGTGATGGTGTTGCCGCCGACCCGCACCTTGAGGCGGCCCGTGAGGGGGCCCGCCTCCGCGTCGGCGTCCCGCTGGAGACCGGGCACGCAGCGCACCACGCGGGCCGGGTCCGTGAGCGTCGCGCGCAGGGCCTCGGCCGGGACGGGTACGAACACCTCATGCTCCATGGAAGCCGAGCCTACTCAGGGCGGGGCGCGGCGTCGCCTGTTTGCACCCGGCCGACGGGTCGGGCCGCGTACCGGCCCGGACGGCGGTCGGGCTCCGCACCGCGCCCGGCGGACACGTCAGCCCCCGTACCGGGGATGCACCAGGGTCGACGGCGGCGGCTCCGCCCCCCGGGTCCGTTCGGCGCGGCGCGCCGCGTTCTCCAGGGTTCCGGCCTGGAGCGAGCGCAGCCGGGGCGCGTCGGGGGCGAGGCGGAGGGCGGGCGGCCGTTCGCCCCGTACGGCCAGGAGGAAGCCCCAGTCCCCCGGCCCCCGCTCCGTACCGCTGGTGCGGTCGGCGCGGTCGGGTCCCGCGGCGAAGCCTGGGGTGCGGCCGCTCGCGCTGTACGGCCGGGTCGCGAAGCCGGCGGCGCGCAGGGTGGCGTCGACGGTCCAGTAGGTGCGCGGCCGGTCGGTGACCGATCCGGCGTGCACGGCGAACCGTCCGGACGCGGTGAGCACCCGGGCCACCAGGCCGTAGAACTCCTCCGAGTAGAGCTTGGTGCTGGGGGTGATCCCGGGGTCGGGCAGATCGGAGATCACCACGTCGTACCGTTCCTGCACACGATCGGCGGCGCCCCTGAGCCAGCGGAACGCGTCCGCGTAGACCACGCGGACGCGGGGGTCGCGGAAGGCCTGGGCGTTGAGCGCGGCGAGCGCCGGGTCCGTACGGGCGAGGCGGACGACGCCCGGGTCGAGCTCGACGACGGTGACGGAACGGACCCCGGCGTAGCGCAGGACCTCGCGGGCGGCCATGCCGTCGCCGCCGCCGACGATCAGGACGCGCGCGTGGGCGCCGTACAACGCGGGGTGGACGAGCGCCTCGTGGTACCGGTACTCGTCGCGGCCGGCCACCCGGAGGCGTCCGTCGAGGAAGAGGTCGGGCGGCTCGGCGGCGCCCCCGGTGACCACGACCTCCTGGAGCTCGGTGTGGACGGCGACCCGTACCCGGTCGCCGTAGACGACCCGGCGCGCGGCCTGTTCGAAGTCGTCGACGAGGACGGTCGCGGTGGCGAGGACGGTCAGGACGCACAGGTTCACGGCGAGGAGCAGCGCCCGTGACCGGTTGCCGAGGTCGCGGCGGAACACCCAGAGCACGAGGCCGCCGCCCGCCACGGCGTTGACCGCGCCGGTGACGAGCGCGCCGGTGAGCTGGCCGAGCCAGGGCAGCAGCAGGAAGGGAAAGGCGAGGCCGCCGACGAGCGCGCCGACGTAGTCGGCGGCGAAGAGGTCGGCGACCGTCCCCGCGGCGTCGTCCCGCTCGCCGAGCGAGGCCTGCCGCCCGGCCCGCCCGGAGCCGGCGGAGCGCGCGGCCCGCTCGTCCCTCGCCGCCTGCCCCCGCTGTATCAGCGACATCAGGAGCGGAATCTCGGCGCCGATGAGCACGCCGATCGCGAGCGAGAACGCCACGAGCACGTACCGCGATTCGCCGAGCCAGGCGAAGGACGCGTACAGCACCATCGCCGAGCAGCCGCCGATCAGCGCGAGCCCGGCCTCGACCAGGCCGAAACCGACGGCGGCGCGGCAGCGCAGCCGCTTGGCGAGGAGCGAGCCCACGCCCATCGCGAAGACCATCACGGAGAGCACGACGGAGGCCTGAGTGACCGAGTCGCCGATCAAGTACGAGGCGAGGGCGACCAGTTCCAGTTCGTAGACCAGGCCGCACGCGGCGCAGACGAAGACGACCGCGAGGACCGGGAACCGCACCGCCTCGCGCGGCGGACGCGCGGACCGCCGCGGGGGCGGCCGGCGCACCCGCTTGGGCGGCATGGTCACGGTCGGTTCGATCATGTCCGTAACGCTACGTCACGACTGTCACACCCCTTGTCACCCACACGAGTGCACATGGAGTGCGGGAGGGCGCATCAGAGCGTTGCGGGCATACGTGCGCCGATGCGGGTCCTGGTCGCCACCAACTGCCCCTCCTGCGGGTAGGCGTGCCAGGTGCGCCAGCGCACCTGGCCCTCGTGACGCTGCGCCAGCATCGCGGTGAAGGCGTACGGGGATCCGGGGAAGGTCCCCGCGAGCCCGTTGGGATGGTCGGCGACGAGCGCGAGGAGCTCCTGCGCACGGCCCGCGAAGGAGCCGTGCGAGAGCGTCTCGACGCGCGCGGCGAATTCGTACTCCCATTCGCCGACGCGCTTGGAGACGCCGAGCGGGAGCGGGGTGCTGCTGCCGGGCATGCAGGCCACGGTCTCCGAGCAGTGGCGCCCCTCCTCCTCCAGGAGGACCTGGTGGGAGGCGCCGAGCAGCCTCAACTGGAGCTGGGCTCCGGAGAGTTCGAGATCGAGCACGGCGAGCGCGGGCAGCGGCTCGCGCCCGAGGGCCCAGGCCAGATCGGCCGCGCGCGTATCGGTATAGGAGGTCTTCAGGGTGGTGAGCATGGGTCGGCTCCGCAAACACGGTTTGACGGGTGGGCCGGGGGCGCCCCGGAGAAGGGTTCTACGGGAGTGGGGAATCGCCGGCTCGGGTCCACACACGGTCCGAGGGCTGTCTCTGTCAGGAGCGAGAGAACCACGTACGTCGGGCGACTCGCAGCGTTTCTACCCAACTTGCCGTGTTTTCCAACCCCTTCGGGGACCCAACAGTTCACTTGTTCACTCAGTCGCCGCCACCACAGCCACCGCCGCCGCAGCTGGACCCACAGGAGCTGCCCGATCCGCACGAGCTGCTGCTGCCGCACCCGCCGCCACCGCCGCCGTCGGCCCAGCCGCCACGGCCCTTGCGCCCGCCGCGCCGCTTGCGGCCCCCCGACTTCTTGGTGCCGGAGAACAGTCCGACGACCACCAGCGCGAAGACGATGAAGATCACGATTTCCATCTGTACTACCCCCGTTCTTCTGTGCGAGGGGGATGCCCGTTCCGATCCCCCGTCAAAGCGGACTTGAGCGAGTCCAGAGCTTCAGCTGCAGGAGGAGCTGGAGCACGAGGACGAGGAGCAGGACGAGCTCGAACACGAGGAGCTGGAGCAGGAGAACGACGAGGACGAGGAGCAGGAGGAAGAGGAGGAAGAGGAGGAAGAGGAGGAAGAGGAAGAGGACGAAGAGGCCGACGAGGACGAGGAACCGGCCCACCAGCTGTCGCCGCCGCTCCCCCTGCGCCTCGACCCGCTCATACCGCTCGCGATGAGCCACACCCCGAGCGCGATCACGGCCGCGACCCCGAGGAAGAAGAAGATGATGTCCATGCCGGCGCGATCCCCGCTCCGGTCACCCCCCAAAGCGCACTTGAGCAAGTCCAGAGCTTGGCTCCAGGATGGCCGTCATGACACGACCGCTGCTCAATCGCCGCCTCGCCGAGTTCGGGACGACGATCTTCGCCGAGATGTCCGCGCTCGCCGCCAGGACCGGGTCGATCAACCTCGGTCAGGGCTTCCCCGACACCGACGGCCCCGAGGAGATCCGGGAGGCGGCGGTCCGCGCGCTGCGCGACGGCCTCGGCAACCAGTACCCGCCGGGCCCCGGCATCCCCGAGCTGCGGTCGGCGATCGCCGACCACCAGCGGGAGCGGTACGGCCTCGCGTACGACCCCGACACCGAGGTCCTCGTCACGGCGGGCGCCACCGAGGCGATCGCGGCGGCGCTGCTCGCCCTGGTCGAGCCCGGCGACGAGGTCATCGCCCTGGAGCCGTACTACGACTCGTACGCCGCCTGCATCGCGATGGCCGGCGGCACCCGCGTCCCCGTCACCCTCCGCCCCCACGAGGGCAGCTACGTCCTCGACCTCGACGAGCTGAAGGCCGCCGTCACCGACCGGACCCGGCTGATCCTGCTCAACACCCCGCACAACCCCACCGGCACGGTCCTCACCCGCGCCGAACTGACCGCCGTCGCCGAACTCGCGATCGAACGGGACCTGCTCGTCGTCACCGACGAGGTGTACGAGCACCTGGTCTTCGACGACGCCGAGCACCTGCCGATCGCGAGCCTGCCCGGCATGCGGGAGCGCACGGTCACCATCGGCTCGGCCGGCAAGACGTTCTCCTTCACCGGCTGGAAGGTCGGCTGGATCACCGCGACCCCCGGACTGACCTCCGCCGTCCGCTCCGCCAAGCAGTTCCTCACGTACGTCTCCTCGGGCCCCTTCCAGTACGCGATCGCCGAGGCCCTGCGCCTCCCGGCCGCCTACTTCGACACCCTCCGCGCCGAGCTGCGCGCCAAGCGGGACCTGCTGAGCGAGGGCCTCGCGCAGGCGGGCTTCGAGGTCTACCGCCCGGCCGGCACCTACTTCGTCACCACCGACATCCGCCCCCTCGGCGCCACCGACGGCTTCGCCTTCTGCCGCTCCCTCCCGGAGCGCGCCGGCGTCGTCGCCATCCCGAACGCCGTCTTCTACGACCACCGCGAGGCCGGCGCCCCCTTCGTCCGCTTCGCCTTCTGCAAGCGGACCGAGGTCCTGGAGGAGGCCGTCTCGCGCCTCAAGGCGCTCAGCGGCTGACAGGCCGTTCGGCCGTGCGGGGGTGCGGCGCGCGCGCCCTCCGGGCGCCGGGACGATCGTCGGGTAGACCGATTTACCGGTGGAGATCGGTCCGCCCTCCCGCCCGAGCGGGATCTCCCGCGCCCGGAGGTGCACCCTGTCCGCCGAGACCCTCGACCGCACGGCGCCCCCGGCCACGGTCCGCAGCGGCCCCCGCGCCCCCCGGCCGCCCCGGGGCGCGCTGCGCCGGGCGGCGCCCGCCCTCGGGCTCTTCGCCGCCGCCCGGCTCACCGGTCTGCTCGTCCTCGCCCTGTGGGCCCACCACGTCGGCCGCTCGCCCCGGGCGCTCCTCGCGACCTCCTGGGACTCCCAGTGGTACGCCGGGATCGCCGCGCACGGCTACGGGCGCGTCCTGCACGGCGCGCACGGAATGGTCCTGGACGACCTGGCCTTCTTCCCGCTCTACCCGGCGCTCGTCCGGGCCGTCACCACCGTGCTGCCCGTCACCGGAGGCACCGCCGGTCTCCTGCTGTCCTGGCTCGCCGCCGGGGCCGCCGCCTGGGGCGTCTTCCTGGTCGGCGAGCGGCTGCGCGGGCGCCGCACCGCCACCGTGCTCGTCCTCCTGTGGGGCCTGCTGCCGCACTCGGTCGTGCTGACCATGGCGTACACGGAGCCGGTGATGACCGCGTTCGCCGCCTGGGCGCTGTACGCGCTGCTCACCCGGCGCTGGCCGGCGGCGGCCGCCCTCGCGAGCCTCGCCGGGCTCACCCGGCCGAACGGGATCGCGGTCGCCGCCGCCGTCCTGACCGCCGTCGGCTGCGAGCTGTGGCGGACCCGGGGCCGGGCCGGGCCGCGGGTGTGGACGGCGGGCCTGCTCGCGCCCGCGGGCTGGCTCTCGTACGTGCTCTGGGTCGGGGTCCGCCGCGGCGATCCGCTCGGCGGCTACTTCGCCGTGCAGGAGGGCTGGACGTCCCGCTTCGACTTCGGGAAGGGCGCGCTCGTCTTCGTACGGGACATGCTGGGCGGCCCGACCCAGTTCGGGTTCGCGATGGCGCTGCTCATCACCGGCGCGGCGGTGCTGCTCTTCGCGCTCCTCCTGTGCGGGGAGCGGCTGCCGCTGCCCGTCCTCGCCCACACGGCGGTGCTCGTGGTCATCGCCGTCGGCGGCTCGGGCTTCTTCGAGTCGAAACCGCGCTTCCTGCTGCCGGCCTTCCCGCTGCTGCTGCCGCTCGCGGCGGCACTGACGAAAGCCCGGCCGAGGGCCGCGATCCTGGTGGTCACGGCCCTGGCCGGGCTCTCGTGCTGCTACGGGGCCTACGCCCTGACGCTCGCGCGCATGGCGATCTGAGACGCCGGGGTCGGGAGGGGCTTACGCCTCCTCGTCGCCCGAGGCCTTCTCCTCGGGGGACTCCAGGCCGAACTGCTCGACGATCCACTTGTCGAACTCGATGGAGGCGCGGACCCAGCTGACCGTGGAGGACACGAAGTGCTCCAGGGCGACGCCGGTGCCGATCAGCATCTGCGCCTCGCCGATGAGGCGGAGGGTGGCGGAGCCGTCCTCCTCCTCGTGCAGGTGCGTGTAGACCTTGGGCCACAGGGTGCGGCGGTTCCAGTCGTCGATCGCGTCGAGGATCTTGGCGCGGTCGTCGGCGGCGTGCGGACGGTCGTAGAACGTCCGCACCGAGAAGACCTGCTGCTCGCCCTCGCCGCGGAACATGAAGTACGTGCGGAACTCCTCCCACGGCGCCGCGAGGTCACCCTCGTCGTCGACGACGTACTTGAGTTCCATCTGCTCGAGGAGCTGCTTGACGAGGTCCTGGTCGGGGACGACGGGGCCCGCCGGTCCTGCGGCCTGAGGCTGGGGCTGGCCCCCGAAATTCGGAATCGAGGACGGGTCGATGCTCACCGTTATTTCCCTTCGTACGGATGCTCGCCATCCTCCCCCATGCCGGGCGGTACGTGGCAAGCCCCGCCGCCCGCGATCCGCTGCGGGCTGACAAGATCTGGTGCTCATGGGGGAGAAATCGGAGAGGAAGACGAAACCGGTGCGGCCGCGGCCGTGGACCTGGGTCTGGGCGTCCGCCGTCGTGACGCTGTTCTGCGGCGGGCCGCTGGCCCTCCTGGTCTGGGGCGCGATGGCCTGGAGCGAGATCGGTGAGGAGAAGGCGGTCGACTGCGCCAAGGTGATGACGTTCGCCCGGGGCAGCCTCCCGATGAGCGCCGAAGACGCCCGGTGCACGGCGGCCCACTGGCAGGACACGGTGGCCCACGCCGAGTTCCGGATGCCGCGCGCCGAGGTCGGAGGATGGCTGGAGGCCGCCTATCCGACCGGGGAGCCGGCGTTCTCCTGCGAGCAGGACCGGTGCGTGGACGTGTCGTTCGACGAGCTCCTCTACGTGCACCTCCGGATCACGTACGAGGACGGCGGCACCGCCCTCGTACGTGTGGAGGCCTTCGACACGTGAGCTACCGGGCGGCTCCGACGATCAGCCCGTCCTCGAAGCGGTCGACCCGGACCGTGTCGCCGTCCACGACCTCGCCCGCGAGGATCTCCTTCGCGAGCCGGTCGCCGATCGCCGTCTGGATGAGCCGGCGCAGCGGCCGCGCGCCGTACGCGGGGTCGTTGCCCTCCTCGGCGAGCCACTCCAGGGCCGCCGGGGTGACGTCCAGGGTGAGGCGCCGCTCGGCGAGCCGCTTCGAGAGCCGGTCGATCTGGAGCTGCGCGATCCGGCCCAGCTCGGCCCGGTCGAGCGCCGAGAAGACCACCAGGTCGTCCAGACGGTTGAGGAACTCGGGCTTGAAGCTCGCCCGCACCACGTCCAGGACCTGCTGCTTCTTCACGTCCTCCGAGGTCAGCGGATCCATCAGGAACTGGCTGCCCAGGTTCGAGGTGAGGATCAGGATGGTGTTGCGGAAGTCCACCGTCCGGCCCTGTCCGTCGGTGAGGCGTCCGTCGTCCAGGACCTGGAGCAGGACGTCGAAGACCTCCGGGTGCGCCTTCTCCACCTCGTCGAGCAGGACCACGCTGTACGGGCGGCGGCGCACCGCCTCCGTGAGCTGGCCGCCCTCCTCGTAGCCGACGTAGCCGGGAGGAGCGCCGACCAGACGGGCGACGGAGTGCTTCTCGCCGTACTCCGACATGTCGATGCGGACCATGGCCCGCTCGTCGTCGAAGAGGAAGTCGGCGAGCGCCTTCGCCAGCTCGGTCTTGCCGACGCCGGTCGGGCCGAGGAAGAGGAAGGAGCCGGTGGGCCGGTCGGGGTCGGCGATCCCGGCACGGGTGCGGCGCACCGCGTCGGAGACGGCCCGCACGGCCTCGGACTGGCCGATCAGCCGCTTGCCGAGCTCGTCCTCCATCCGGAGCAGCTTCTGCGTCTCGCCCTCCAGGAGGCGGCCGGCGGGGATGCCGGTCCAGGAGCCGACCACGTCCGCGATGTCGTCGGGGCCGACCTCCTCCTTGACCATGGTGTCCTTGGCGGACTCCTGCTGGGCCTCGGCCTCGCTGGCCTCCTCCAGCTCCCGCTCCAGGGCCGGGATCTCCCCGTACAGCAGCTTGGAGGCGGTGTCGAAGTCGCCGTCGCGCTGGGCGCGCTCGGCGCGGCCCCGGGCCTCGTCGAGGCGCTCCTTGAGCTCGCCGACGCGGTTGAGGGACTGCTTCTCCTTCTCCCAGCGCGCGGTCAGGCCACGGAGCTCCTCCTCGCGGTCGGCGAGGTCGCGCCGGAGCTTCTCCAGGCGCTGCTTGCTCGCCGCGTCCGTCTCGTTCTTCAGGGCCAGCTCCTCCATGCGGAGCCGGTCCACGGAGCGCTGGAGCTCGTCGATCTCGACGGGCGAGGAGTCGATCTCCATGCGGAGCCGGGAGGCGGCCTCGTCGACGAGGTCGATGGCCTTGTCGGGGAGGAAGCGGGAGGTGATGTACCGGTCGGAGAGGGTCGCGGCGGCCACCAGGGCGGAGTCGTTGATCTGCACCTTGTGGTGGGCCTCGTACCGGCCCTTGAGGCCGCGGAGGATCGCGATGGTGTCCTCGACGGTCGGCTCGGCGACCAGGACCTGCTGGAAGCGGCGCTCCAGGGCGGGGTCCTTCTCGATCCGCTCGCGGTACTCGTCGAGGGTGGTCGCGCCGACCATGCGGAGCTCGCCGCGGGCCAGCATCGGCTTGAGCATGTTGCCGGCGTCCATGGCGGAGTCGCCGCCGGCGCCCGCGCCGACGACCGTGTGCAGCTCGTCGATGAAGGTGATGATCTGGCCGTCGCTCTCCTTGATCTCGGAGAGGACGGTCTTCAGGCGCTCCTCGAACTCGCCGCGGTACTTCGCGCCGGCGACCATCGCGCCGAGGTCGAGCGAGACGAGCCTCTTGTTCTTCAGGGACTCGGGGACGTCGCCCTTCACGATCCGCTGGGCGAGGCCCTCGACGACGGCGGTCTTGCCGACGCCGGGCTCGCCGATGAGGACCGGGTTGTTCTTGGTGCGGCGGGACAGCACCTGGACGACGCGCCGGATCTCGTGGTCGCGGCCGATGACCGGGTCGAGCTTGCCCTCGCGCGCGGCGGCGGTGAAGTCCGTGCCGAACTTCTCCAGCGCCTTGTACTGCCCCTCCGGGTCGGGTGTGGTCACCCGGCGTCCTCCCCTGCTCTTCTCGAACGCGTCGAGCAGCTTCCTCGCGCTCGCGCCCTGCCCGTCGAGGATCTCACCGGCCTGGCCGCCCTTGGCGGCGATCGCGACCAGGAGGTGCTCGGTGGACAGGTAGTCGTCGCCGAGCTCCTTGGCGCGCTTGTCGGCGTCGGCGATGACGGCGAGGAAGTCGCGGTTGGGCTGTGGGGGCGCGACCGTGGACCCGGTGACGCTCGGCAGGGCGGCCAGCAGCCGCTCCGCGCCGCCGCGGACGACGGCCTGGTCGGCGCCGACGGCGGCCAGCAGGTCGGTGATGTTCTCGTTGTCCTGACCGGCCAGGAGGGCCAGCAGCAGGTGTGCGGGGGTCAGGTCGGCGTGCCCCTCGGACACGGCGCGGCTGCTCGCCGCGTTGATCGCGTCCCGGCTCCTGTTGGTCAGTTCGGCGTCCACGTGCGGTGCTCCTTCTCGGTTCTCGTGGGTCCTCTCCTTCTATGACTTCTCCAGGGTACACAAAGTTGAGTCGAACCCGCTCAAGGTATCGGAGGGAGCCCTGCCCCGGGTAGTTTCCGGGCATGGCCACAGACCCCAGGAACCCCTCCGACTCGTACCTGAGCTTCTGGCGCGAGTACCACATGTGCACCCTGACCACCCCGCGCCCGGACGGCACGCCGCACGTCGTCGCGGTCGGCGTCACGTACGACCCCGAGGGCGGGTACGCGCGCGTGATCACCAACAAGAACAGCCGGAAGGTCGCCAACGTCCTGGCGGCGGGCGCGGACGGCGCGCGGGTCGCGGTCTGCCAGGTCGACAAGGGGCGCTGGGCCACCCTGGAGGGCGTCGCCCGCATCCGCACGGAGGCCGAGACGGTCGCGGACGCCGTCGCCCGCTACGCGGAGCGGTACGGCCGCACGCCGACCCCGAACCCGGACCGGGTCGTCATCGAGATCGCCCTCACCCGGGCGATGGGCCGCGCCTGAGCGACCCGCACGCAGACGCACAGCGGCGCCATCGCGTTTCAGGTCCGCGATGGCGCCGCTGTGTGGGGGAAGTGCCGGAGCGATCTACAACGACGGGGGAATCGCTCAGGCACTGCGGGGGGTGGCGGTGATGGCCTCTGGCTCGATCAGCTGGTGGTCGCGCTGATCGAGATTGACGAAGATCATGCCGTACCGGATGGCACAGCGGATGGGCTGCGGAGCGCCGCGGGGACGGCGCAGACAGCGGTACGCACGGACGTCTTCGTCCTGTTCACGGGCGACGACGATCGGCTCTCCGAAGAGCGTGACCTTCAGCGAGTCGCCGCGGTGGGGGATGGCCGTGGCGAGATCGACGAAGTGCCAGCCGGAGCGATAGGCCGAGGCCATCTCCCTGCGGAACCTGGGGTCATCGGGAACATTCATGTGCCCGACTAGCTCCAGCCGGGGTCCTGCGCGGGGGCCACGCTCCAGCCCGGGTCATCGACGAGCGTGGGTGCCGCGAGGTGCCAGCCCGGGTCGAGCTGAGCGGCCTGCACCTGCGCCGGCTCCGAGTGCCAGCCCGGATCCGGGGTCACTCCCACCGCGCCCACTGTGGCGGCCGCGATGAAGGCGACTCCGGCCGCCGCGCGTATGAGCTTCTTCATCATCACCGAGCAACCTCACTTGAAGGCAACGTCTGTTTCCAACCCCCGCGAGTAAGACGATGGCTTACTCTCTGCGCCTGCACCACCAAACCCAGGCATCATGTTCCTGAGATGCAGGAGCCTGGGGGTGTACATATGCGGAAACAAGCGGACGAAACAGGTCACCCTCATTCGCACGCCGAACTGTGCGAAGCGGGCTCCGAGCTGTACGCGGCCGCCCTGCGGACCGGGCGAATACCCCGGTCAGAGGCGGTCGAGGCACCGTGCCTCCTCGACCTCTCGCTGCTCCACCCCGACCCCGACGACGCGCAGTGGCTCCGGCCGGTTCCGCCCTCCGCGGCCCTCGCCCAGCTGCTCCAGCCCATCGAGCGGGAGATACTCGACCGCCGGCGGCGCACCGTCGCCCTGTCGGACGCTTTCGAGCCGTTCATGGCCATCAGCGCCCACGACTCACCCACCACACACGCCATCACCGTCCTCGAGGGCATCGACCGCATCAACTCGACCCTCGACCGCGTCGTGGCCGACTGCCGCAGCGAACTCCTCACCGTCCAGCCGGGCGGCGGGCGCCCCGCCCAGGCCCTCAGCGAGGCCCTGGACCGCGTCTCACCCCTCCTGGGCCGCGGCATCAGCATGCGCACCCTCTACCAGCACACCGCGCGCCACACCGAGCTCACGCTCACCTATCTGGAGCACGTCGGGCCCGAGGTCCAGGTCCGCACCCTCGAAGAGATCATCGACCGGCTGATCATCGTCGACCGCGAGGTCGCCTTCATCCCGGCCCGCAGCGACCGCCAGGTCGCCCTGGAGCTGCGCCACCCCGGCCTGGTCGCCTACCTCGGCGGCGTCTTCGACCAGTTCTGGCAGCTGGCGGTGCCGATACGGGAGGAGATCCCGTACGACATCAAGACCGACGGCATCGGCGGCGTCCAGCGCTCCATCGCCAAGCTCCTCGTCGAGGGGCACGTCGACGAGGCCATCGCCCGCCGGCTCGGGATGAACGTGCGGACCTGCCGGGCGCACATCGCCAAGCTCGCCGCCGCCCTCGGCAGCGGGAGCCGGGCCCAGCTCGGCTATCTGATCGCCCAGTCCGGGATCCTCGAACGGGACAGCTGAACGGTCCGGGACACGACGAAGGCCCCCTCCACCGACCGGTGGAGGGGGCCTTCGCGCCGCGTACGGGAGCTACTCGCCGCGCTTCGGGCGCCACACCACGAGGGCGCTCGCCTGCTGCACGTCGGTGTACGGCACCAGATCCCGGCGGTACGAGGCGTGCACCTGGGCCTCGCGCTGGCGCAGCGTCGCCGCCGCGCCCTCGACCGCCGCCGACAGCTCGGACACACGTGCCTGGAGCGCCGCGACCTGGTTCTCCAGTTCGATGATCCGCTTGATTCCGGCCAGGTTGATGCCCTCGTCCTGCGACAGCTGCTGCACCTGACGGAGCAGCTCGATGTCACGGGCCGAGTAGCGCCGTCCCCGTCCGGCCGTGCGGTCCGGGGAGACCAGGCCGAGCCGGTCGTACTGCCGGAGGGTCTGCGGGTGCAGGCCCGAGAGCTGGGCCGCCACCGAGATGACGTACACCGGCGACTCGTCGGTCAGTTCGTACGGATTGCGTCGGCGCCCTTCCACCGGGTCACGCTCCCTTCGCGGCCTGGAACAGCTCGGCCCGGGGGTCCTCGGAGGCGGTCGCCTCGCGGAAGGTCTCCAGAGCCTCGCGTGCCTTGTCGTCCAGCTCCTTCGGCACCGCCACCTCGACCGTCACGAGGAGGTCGCCGCGCGTGCCGTCCTTGCGGACCGCGCCCTTGCCCCGGGCGCGCATGGTCCGGCCGTTCGGCGTGCCCGCGGGCAGCTTGAGCGTGACCGCGGGGCCGCCGAGGGTCGGCACCTTGATCTCGCCGCCGAGCGCCGCCTCCGAGAAGGAGACCGGCACCGTCACGGTGAGGTTGTCGTCCTTGCGGCCGAAGACCGGGTGGGCGTCGACGTGCACGACGACGTACAGGTCGCCGTTGGGCCCGCCGCGCTCGCCCGGCGCTCCCTTGCCGCGGAGACGGATCTTCTGGTTGTCGCTGACGCCCGCGGGGATGCGGACCTGCATGGTGCGGGAGGACTTGGCCCGGCCGCTGCCCTTGCAGACCTCGCAGGGGTTCTCGGCGATGAGGCCGCGGCCCTTGCAGTCCACGCAGGGGTCCGTCAGCGAGAAGGAGCCGCTGCCGCCGCGCGAGACCTGCCCGGTGCCGACACAGGTCGGGCACACCCGGGGCGTGCCGTTCTTGTCGCCGGTGCCCGAGCACGCCGTGCACGGCTGCTGGCTGGACATCCGCAGCGGTACGGTCGCGCCCTCGATGGCCTCGGTGAAGCTGAGCGTCACCTCGGACTCGATGTCCTGGCCGCGCCGCGGCTGCGTGCGGGCGCCCGCACCCCCGCCGCGGTTGAACAGGCCGCCGAAGACGTCCCCGATGCCGCCGCCCCCGAAGCCGCCGGCTCCGCCCTGGGCGCCGCCGAAGAGGTCGCCCAGGTCGAAGTTGAACGAGCCGCCGCCTCCGGGGCCGCCGGCCCGGAAGCCGCCGTTCCCGAAGAGGGCGCGGGCGTCGTCGTACTCCTTGCGCTTCTTGGGGTCGCCGAGGACGTCGTTCGCCTCGGAGATCTCCTTGAAGCGCGCCTCGGCGCTCGCGTCACCCTTGTTGGCGTCCGGATGGTTCTCGCGGGCGAGCTTCCGGTACGCCTTCTTGATCTCGGCCTCGGTGGCGTCCTTGGGGACGCCGAGAACCTTGTAGTAGTCCTTCTCGACGAAGTCCTTCGTGCTCATCGACGTCCCTCCTCCCGCGCACGGGTACGGCTGTTACTCGCTGTCCTTCTCGGACTTGTCGGACTTGGCGTCTTCCGAGTCCTCGGCCTTGCCCTGGGCCCCCGGCTGGGGCTCGGCGACGGCCACGCGGGCGGGCCGGATGGTCCGCTCGCCGATCCGGTACCCCGGCTGCAGGATCGCCACGCAGGTCGTCTCGGTGACGTCCGGCGCGTACGAGTGCATCAGGGCCTCGTGGATCGTCGGGTCGAAGGGCTCGCCCTCCTTGCCGAACTGCTGCAGACCCATCTTGGCGACGACGGTCTCCAGCGATTCGGCCACCGACTTGAACCCGCCCACGAGCTCGCCGTGGTCCCGGGCCCGGCCGACGTCGTCGAGGACGGGAAGCAGCTCGGACAGGAGGCTCGCGACGGCGATCTCCTTGACCGTGACCCGGTCCCGCTCCACGCGGCGGCGGTAGTTCTGGTACTCGGCCTGGAGCCGCTGGAGGTCGCCCGTGCGCTCGGTGAGCGCGGTACGGGCCTGGTCCAGCTGCGCCAGCAGGGCTACGTCCGTAGCGTCCCCGGCCGGGGCCGTCGAGTCCTCCTCGGTGGAGTTCTCGACGGCCTCGGCGGCGTCGTCAGGGGTGGCGCCGGAGGGGACGTCGGGCTTCTCCTCGAAGCCCGGGGTCTCCTCGGTCACGCCTGGCCACCCTTCGGCTTCTCGTCGTCGACGATCTCGGCGTCGACGACGTCGTCGTCCTGCGCCTGGGCCTGGCCCGCGTCGCCGCCGGCGGCCTGGGCGGCCTGGGCGTCGGCGTACAGCGCCTGGCCGAGCTTCTGCGAGACGGCCGCGACCTTCTCGGTGGCGGTGCGGATCTCGGCGGTGTCCTCGCCCTTGAGCTTCTCCTTCAGCTCGACGAGCGCGGCCTCGACCTCGGCCTTGACGTCACCGGGAACCTTGTCCTCGTTGTCCTTGAGGAACTTCTCCGTCTGGTAGACGAGCTGCTCGCCCTGGTTGCGGGACTCGGCGGCCTCGCGGCGGCGGTGGTCCTCCTCCGCGTACTGCTCGGCCTCCTGGCGCATCCGGTCGACCTCGTCCTTCGGCAGCGAGGAGCCGCCGGTGACGGTCATCTTCTGCTCCTTGCCCGTGCCCAGGTCCTTCGCGGTCACGTGCATGATGCCGTTGGCGTCGATGTCGAAGGCGACCTCGATCTGCGGGACGCCACGCGGCGCCGGCGGCAGACCGGTCAGCTCGAACATGCCGAGCTTCTTGTTGTACGCCGCGATCTCGCGCTCGCCCTGGTAGACCTGGATCTGCACGGACGGCTGGTTGTCCTCGGCCGTCGTGAAGATCTCGGACCGCTTGGTCGGGATCGTGGTGTTGCGCTCGATGAGCTTGGTCATGATGCCGCCCTTGGTCTCGATGCCGAGGGACAGCGGGGTCACGTCGAGGAGCAGGACGTCCTTGACCTCACCCTTGAGGACACCGGCCTGGAGCGCGGCGCCGATGGCGACGACCTCGTCCGGGTTGACGCCCTTGTTGGCCTCCTGGCCACCGGTCAGCTCCTTGACGAGCTCGGCGACGGCCGGCATACGGGTCGAGCCACCGACGAGGACGACGTGGTCGATCTCGGAGAGCTGGATGCCCGCGTCCTTGATGACGTTGTGGAACGGCACCTTGCAGCGCTCGAGCAGGTCGGAGGTGAGCTGCTGGAACTGGGCGCGCGTGAGCTTCTCGTCCAGGTGCAGCGGGCCCTCGGCGGAGGCCGTGATGTAGGGCAGGTTGATCGAGGTCTCGGTCGAGGACGAGAGCTCGATCTTCGCCTTCTCGGCGGCCTCGCGCAGACGCTGGAGGGCCATCTTGTCCTTGGCCAGGTCCACGCCGTGACCGTTCTGGAACTGCGTCACCAGGTAGTCGACGACGCGCTGGTCCCAGTCGTCACCACCGAGGTGGTTGTCACCGTTGGTGGCCTTCACCTCGACGACGCCGTCGCCGATCTCCAGGAGGGACACGTCGAAGGTGCCGCCACCGAGGTCGAAGACGAGGATCGTCTGGTCGTCCTTGTCCAGGCCGTAGGCCAGGGCGGCCGCGGTCGGCTCGTTGACGATGCGCAGGACGTTGAGGCCCGCGATCTCACCGGCCTCCTTGGTGGCCTGACGCTCGGAGTCGTTGAAGTACGCCGGGACGGTGATGACCGCGTCGACGACCTTCTCGCCCAGGTAGGCCTCGGCGTCGCGCTTGAGCTTCTGCAGGATGAAGGCGCTCATCTGCTGCGGGTTGAAGCTCTTGCCGTCGATGTCGATCTTCCAGTCGGTGCCCATGTGGCGCTTGACCGACCGGATGGTCCTGTCGACGTTGGTGACGGCCTGACGCTTGGCCACCTCGCCGACGAGCACCTCGCCGTTCTTCGCGAAGGCGACGACGGACGGCGTGGTCCTGGCGCCCTCGGCGTTGGTGATGACGGTGGGCTCGCCGCCTTCCAGAACGCTGACGACGGAGTTAGTCGTGCCCAGGTCGATGCCGACCGCACGTGCCATTTCGATTCCTCCAGCTGACTGACTTGAGTGGAACTGACTCAAGGATGCACGAGGAGGTCGCCCGCGTCAACAGACCTGAGTCGAGTGGACTCAACTCTTCGTCCGGTGGGGCACTCAAAGGGCGCGTCGCTCCCCCCTTTGACCAGGTTCGCATGAGAGAGTCCGGACATATGCCAGGATTCCCGCCGGAGGGTGTGACCGCATGACGGCGAAGCGCGTGTTCGACGTTGCGGCCGGGACGCTCCTGCTCCTCGTCCTCGCACCCCTGCTCGCCGGCACCGCCCTCTCCGTCTCCCTCGGCGGCAGCGGCGCGGTGCTGCGCCGCCGGACGGTGGCCGGCCTCGAGGGGCGGCCGTTCACGATGCTGACCTTCCGCACGAAGAGCCCGCTCGCCGCGCTTCCGCTGCTGTTGCACGTGATCGCGGGCCGGATGTCACTGGTCGGACCGTGCCCGCTGACCCCGGCGCACCGCGAGTGCGCGGGCGAGGGCCGCCGCCGCCTCTCCGTACGCCCGGGGGTGACCGGACCGTGGCAGATCAGCGGTCGCTCGGACCTGCCGTGGGAGGAACGCGAACTGCTCGATCTCCACTATGTGGACCACCACTGGCTGGGGATGGATCTGCTGATCCTTGCGCGTACGCTTCCAGCAGTACGCAGGCGTCGCGCGGCAAGGTTCGCCTGAGAGGGCAAGGTTTGCCTGAGCGACACATATCACCGCGAGCGCCGCTACAGCGCGGCGCCGTGACCGGGTAATCTCAGCAGGAACTCAATAAGTTACCGCTTAGTAGGCCCGCCCGAGGAGCCCGTCATGCAACTCGCCGCGATCATCGTGTCGATCGCCATCACGGTGGTGGCCGTCGCGCTGTTCGGCCGCGCCATCGTGCAGATCTACCGCTTCGTGCGGCTGGGTCAGCCGGTACCCGCCGGCACGCGCACCGGAGACCCCAAGGCCCGCACCATCACGCTGGTCAAGGAGTTCCTCGGCCACACGCGCATGAACCGCTGGGGCATCGTCGGCTTCGCGCACTGGTTCGTCGCGGTGGGCTTCTTCTCGCTGCTCCTCACCATCGTCAACGCCTTCGGCCAGCTCTTCCAGGCCGACTGGCTGATCCCGATCATCGGCGACTGGCTGCCGTACGAGATCTTCACCGAGTTCCTCGGCCTGATGACGGTCCTGGGCATCGTGACCCTCATCGTCATCCGCCAGCTGAGCAAGCCGACCAGGGCCGGCCGCAAGTCCCGCTTCGCCGGCTCCAAGACCGGCCAGGCGTACTTCGTCGAGGCCGTCATCCTGATCGTCGGCGTCTGCATCATGACGCTCCGCGCGCTCGAAGGCGTCCAGCACCACGTGACGAGCTGGGAGCTGGGCTTCTTCGCCTCGTACCCGCTGATCGCGCTCCTGGACGGCCTGGACCTCAGCACGATCCAGTACCTCACCTACTTCTTCGCGGCGCTCAAGATCGTCACGTCCTTCACCTGGATGATCACGGTCTCCCTCAACACCAACATGGGTGTCGCCTGGCACCGCTTCCTCGGCTTCCCGAACATCTGGTTCAAGCGCAACGCCGACGGCTCCACCGCCCTGGGCGCGCTCCAGCCGATGACCACCGGCGGCAAGGAGATCGACTGGGAGGACCCGGCCGAGGACGCCGTCTTCGGCGTCTCCCAGGTCGAACAGTTCTCCTGGAAGGGCATCCTCGACTTCTCCACCTGCACCGAGTGCGGCCGCTGCCAGTCGCAGTGCCCCGCCTGGAACACCGGCAAGCCGCTCTCCCCGAAGCTCCTCATCATGTCGCTGCGCGACCACGCGCACGCCAAGGCGCCGTACCTGCTCGCGGGCGGCGGCAAGACGATGGAGGGCGACGAGAAGGCCACGGAGGAGCAGCTCAAGGACGTCCCGGCGGCCGCCCTGGCCGAGGCCGAGCGCCCCCTCATCGGCACCGCCGAGGAGAACGGCGTCATCGACCCCGACGTCCTGTGGTCCTGCACCACCTGCGGCGCCTGCGTCGAGCAGTGCCCGGTCGACATCGAGCACATCGACCACATCGTCGACATGCGCCGCTACCAGGTGATGATCGAGTCCGCGTTCCCGTCCGAGGCGGGCACGATGCTCAAGAACCTGGAGAAGAAGGGCAACCCCTGGGGCCTGGCCAAGAAGCAGCGCGTCGAGTGGACCAAGGAGGTCGACTTCGAGGTCCCGATCGTCGGCAAGGACGTCGAGGACCTCACCGAGGTCGACTACCTCTACTGGGTCGGCTGCGCCGGCGCCCTGGAGGACCGCGCCAAGAAGACCACCAAGGCCTTCGCCGAGCTGCTCCACATCGCGGGCGTCAAGTTCGCGATCATGGGCGGCGAGGAGAAGTGCACCGGCGACTCCCCGCGCCGTCTGGGCAACGAGCCGCTGTTCCAGCAGCTGGGCCAGGAGAACGTCGCGATGCTGAACATGGCGTTCGGCGAGGACGACGAGGACGAGTCGACGAAGAAGCCGAAGTCGGCGAAGAAGATCGTCTCGACCTGCCCGCACTGCTTCAACACCATCGCCAACGAGTACCCGCAGCTCGGCGGCGAGTACGAGGTCATCCACCACACCCAGCTGCTCCAGCACCTCATCGACGAGGGCAAGCTGATCCCGGTGACCCCGGTCGAGGGCCTCATCACCTACCACGACCCCTGCTACCTGGGCCGGCACAACAAGGTCTACACGCCGCCGCGCGAGATCATGTCCGCCGTCCCGGGCCTGCGCCAGCAGGAGATGCACCGCCACAAGGAGCGCGGCTTCTGCTGCGGCGCCGGTGGCGCGCGGATGTGGATGGAGGAGCGGATCGGCAAGCGCATCAACAACGAGCGCGTCGACGAGGCCCTGTCCCTCAACCCGGACATCGTCTCCACCGCCTGCCCGTTCTGCCTCGTCATGCTCACGGACTCCGTGAACGGCAAGAAGAACGAGGGCAAGGCCAAGGAGTCCGTCACGGTCGTGGACGTGGCGCAGCTGCTCCTGGACTCGGTGAAGACCCCGGTCGAGCCGGAGGAGGAGCCGGTGGCCGAGGAGCCGGAGCCGGCGGTCTGATCCTGACTGCGTGAAGAAGGGCCGCCCCGCGCGAGAAGCGCGGGGCGGCCCTTCTCTCATCGCACCTGGCTCACGAGGGTGCCGTGGAAGTTGTAGGTCCAGCTCTTGCCGCCGGGGACGGAGAGCTTGACGTACGGCCGGCCGTCCTTGCCGGCGAAGAAGGTGGCGGTGTGCCCGTCCGGCAGCTTGACGACCTTGGTGGTGTTGCGGGGGGTCTGCTTCTTGGGGGCGGGCTTGGGCTTGGGCTTCGGGGCGGGCTTGGGGGCGGGGGCCTTGTCGAGCCAGGAGGAGACGGTGCCGTCGGGCCGGAGGACGACGTGGAGCCCGTTGTTCTCCCCGTACGCGGGCTTGCCGTCGACGCTCACGAGGGTGTCGACGAGGGAGCCGCCGCCGTAGATGTCGGCGGAGAAGCGGCCGGGGCCGTCCTTGTAGACCTTGGCGAGGGACCCGTCGGCGAGGTCGACGTTCCGCCAGAAGACGGACTGGTCGGTGGCGGTCTGGTCATTCGCGCTCTGGTCACTGCCGGCCTGGTCGGTCGCGGCCTGGTCACCGCCCGCCTGGTCACTCACGGCCTGGCCGCTCACAGCCTGGCCACTCGCTGCCTGGCCACTCGCTGCCTGGTCACTGCCGGAATCGGCGGCGAAGGCGGCTCCGGCGGCCGGCAGGAGGAGGGCGGCGGCGGCACCGGTGGCGATGGCGGCGGTACGGACGGAACGACGGGTGGCTCGCATCGGAAGAGCTCCTTGCTCGGGTCGCTGACATCTCCGAAGCTACGAGTACGACATTGAGGTGATACGTCGGATTTGTAACAGCGCCCCCGCGCCTCTCCCACGAAGGCGTCACGACCCACGTCACCCCTAGGGGATGTCACAGCTCAGTGGCAAGGCCCGGCCTGGGGAGCGCCCGCATGCCGGAAGCGGGTACGTTCGACGACGTGGCTGGATTCAGGAACGGACGCGGCCGGGACAACCGCCCCCCGCAACAACAACCGCAGCAGGCGCCGTACGGGTACAACGCGGCCCCTTCGCCCTACCCGCAGCAGCAGTGGCAGCAGCCGCCGCAGGGGCAGCAGGCGTACGGGGAGCCGGAGTACTTCGGGGATCCCTACGGCGGGCAGCAGCACCAGCAGCACGCGGCGGCGGCGAACAACCCGGGCCACACCCAGATGTTCAGCGTCGACGACCCGTACGGGCAGCCGGGGCAGGCCCCCGCCCCCGTACCGACGGGTCTGCGGCTGCCGTGGAAGGCGCTCCTGAGCGGCATCGTGCTCCGCCCGGCGGACACGTTCCTGCAGATGCGGGACCACGCCGTGTGGGGACCGGCGCTGATCGTCACGTTCCTCTACGGGCTCCTCGCGATCTTCGGCTTCGACAAGGCCCGCGAAGAGGCGCTCAACGCGACGATCTCCACCACGATCCCGTACGTCCTGATGACCGCCCTCGGCTTCGTGCTCGGCGGTCTGATCCTGGGCGCGGTCACCCACACCCTCGCGCGCCAGCTGGGCGGCGACGGCGCGTGGCAGCCCACGGTCGGCCTGTCGATGCTGATCATGTCGATCACGGACGCCCCGCGCCTGGTCTTCGCGCTCTTCCTGGGCGGCGAGAACGGTCTGGTGCAGGTCCTGGGCTGGGCGACCTGGCTGGCGGCGGGCGCGCTCTTCACGGTGATGGTGAGCCGCTCGCACGACCTGCCGTGGCCGAAGGCGCTGGGAGCGTCGGCGATCCAGCTGGTGGCGCTGCTGAGCCTGATCAAGCTGGGGATGCTGTAACGACGACCGAGAAAAGGCCCCCACCGAACCGGTGGGGGCCTTTCTCGCGTATAGGGGGGCTCAGGCGTCGAGAACCTGGCCCTCGCGCTTCACGACGGGCGGTTCGACCGACCAGGGGAAGTTGATCCACTCGTCGGTCTTCTTCCACACGTACTCGCACTTCACGAGGGAGTGGGACTTCTCGTAGATGACGGCGGAGCGGACCTCGGCGACGTGGTCGACGCAGAAGTCGTGGACGAGCTTGAGCGTCTTGCCGGTGTCGGCGACGTCGTCGGCGATGAGCACCTTCTTGTCGCTGAAGTCGATGGCGTTGGGGACGGGCGCGAGCATGACGGGCATCTCGAGCGTCGTCCCGACACCCGTGTAGAACTCCACATTCACCAGGTGAATGTTCTTGCAGTCGAGGGCGTAGGCGAGCCCGCCGGCGACGAACACCCCGCCCCGGGCGATCGAGAGCACGACGTCGGGCTCGTAACCGTCGTCGGCGATGGTCTGCGCCAGCTCGCGGATGGCGGTGCCGAAGCCCTCGTACGTCAGGTTCTCGCGTACTTCACTCATGCCTGCGACCGCCTCACACCTGGGTCCGATGGAAGTTCATGTAGGAGCGGGAGGCCGTCGGTCCCCGCTGGCCCTGGTACCGGGAGCCGTACCGCTCGCTCCCGTACGGGAACTCGGCGGGCGAGCTCAGCCGGAACATGCACAGCTGGCCGATCTTCATGCCCGGCCAGAGCTTGATCGGCAGGGTGGCGAGGTTCGACAGCTCCAGGGTCACGTGCCCCGAGAAACCGGGGTCGATGAACCCGGCGGTCGAGTGCGTGACGAGCCCGAGCCGCCCGAGGGAGCTCTTCCCCTCCAGCCGGGACGCGATGTCGTCCGGCAGGGTGATGACCTCGTACGTCGAGGCGAGCACGAACTCGCCCGGGTGCAGGATGAACGCCTCGTCGCCCTCCGGCTCGACCTCACGCGTCAGGTCGAGCTGCTCGACGGCGGGGTCGATGTGCGGGTAGCGGTGGTTCTCGAACACCCGGAAGAAGCGGTCAAGCCTCACGTCGATGCTCGAGGGCTGCACCATGGATTCGTCGTACGGGTCGATGCGCACCCGTCCGGCATCGATCTCGGCCCGGATGTCCTTGTCTGAGAGAAGCACGCCCCCACGATACGCAGGATACGGAGAAGGCGCGGACCTGCCCCGATCGACAGCCGCCCGCGCCCCGCACCTCACGGCTCAGCGCCGCCCGACCTCCACCGGCACCGCGTGCCGCAACCGCGCACACCGCGGACAGCGAATGAGCCGCCCGGGCCCGATCCGCCCGGCACCGAGCTGCTGAAGCGGGAACGAGGCGGTACTGAACACATGCCCTTCGGCACAACGGACGACGGTGCGCTCCATCGAAGCCATCAAGTCCCTTCCCCTACACATGTGGTGGACGATCAGCCACATTAGGGGATGAAGGGGGCGCCCTCCACGCGGCACTCCGCACACGCCCACGCGCGAGCTTCGCCTCAAGTGGCGCATGGGGTACAGTGTGCAACGATGCGGCACGGATCATCCGGCCGCTGCGCGGATGTAGTTTAATGGTAGAACATGAGCTTCCCAAGCTTATAGCGCGGGTTCGATTCCCGTCATCCGCTCTTCTACGAAGCCCCAGGTCACTGACCTGGGGCTTCTGTGTTGTCCACAGCTCTCGGCGGGGGTGGCGGCGGGCTGGTCCGCTTGCCGGGAATCGGCTCGCCGTCAACGGGGTTGGTGGGGGGGACGAGTCGATCATCGGAGGGGTCATGCGAGCGATTCAGGTGTACGAAGTGGGCGGTCCCGAAGTGCTGCGGGAGGCCGAGGTGGACCCCCCGCGGCCGGGTCCGGGCGAGGCGGTCGTGGAGGTCGCCGCATCCGGGGTCAACTTCCTCGACGTCTACCACCGCGAAGGCCGGTACAGCCTCCCGCTGCCCTTCACCCCGGGCTCCGAGGGCGCCGGCACGGTCGTCGAAGTCGGACCCGGCGTCGCTGACGTCGCGGTCGGGGACCGGGTCGGTTGGGTGGAGATTCCCGGCACGTATGCCGAGCGGGCCGTCGTGGACTCCTCCCGGCTGGTGCCGCTGCCCGACGACATCGGCTTCGAGACAGCCGCCGCCGTGCTCCTCCAGGGCATGACCGCGCACTATCTCGTCAAGGACGCCTACCAGGTCCAGGCGGGCGACACGGTGCTCGTGCATGCGGCCGCCGGTGGCATGGGGCTGCTTCTGACCCAGCTCATCACCCATCTCGGCGGCAGGGTGATCGGCACGACGTCGACCACGGCGAAGGCCGAGCTGGCGAAGCGTGCCGGGGCCGCCGAGGTGATCCTCTCCTCCGCCGTCGACGATCTCGCAGCCGAGGTGAGGCGGCTCAACGGCGGTCAGGGACTGCCGGTCGTCTTCGACGGCGTCGGCGCCCACACCTTCGACGCGAGCCTCGCCAGCCTGCGAGCCCGCGGCCATCTCGTGCTCTTCGGCGCGGCAAGTGGTGCCGTGCCTCCGTTCGATCCGATCCGGCTCGCCCACGGCGGTTCGCTGACCCTGATCCGGCCCAGCCTCGGGGACTACATCGCCGATCGGTCCGAACTGCTCCGACGGGCCGCCGATGTGTTCGAGTGGGTGCGCTCCAAGGCCCTTGAGGTCACCGTGACGGGCCGCTACGCATTGTCCGAGGCCGCCCGGGCCCACAGCGATCTGGAGGCTCGGCGTACCACCGGCAAGCTGCTCGTCGTACCCGATGCGGCGTCCCCCAGGAGGCCCGCGTAGGTGGGGATCAGCAGCATGCCGGACGAAGACCGGATCACCGTCGACTTCGCCACCCTCCAGCGTCTTTCCGGGGAGCTGGAGGACATCCTCTGCACCCTCAACGAGAAGCTGGAGACCCTCGCCGCGCCCTCGACGCGTACCTCCGCCACACCTGGCACACCCGCCCCTCGGCCATCGCCGAAGCGGAGCGCCAGCTGCGCGAGTACAGCCGCAACCCTCCGGGACGGGTCCGGCTGGAGCTGGGCGAGTTCTACGCGATCCCCGACACCGGGATGCCCCAGTCGGAGATCGGCGGCTGGCTGACGGTGCTGGCCGACCACCTGAAGAAGAGCATCGAGGAAGGCGACGTCCCGGAGCCGACGTCCCCGCAGACGCGCTGGGAGTGGCACGCGCGCTTCCCCGAGACCGCGCAGCTGCTCGGCGGCTGGTTCTCGCAGGACATCGTCGACGAGTTCCCCGACCACGAGGCCGCCGTCGCCGACTACGCCGCCACCAGCCACCCCCAGCTGGTCGCCCGCCTCGTGGGCGAACTCCACGAACTGCTCGCCCTCCCCCTGGCCGCCGCCGAACTCGGCATGGAGGTCGGCCCGCCCGAGCCGTTCTCCCACGGCGCCTGGTTCCAGTCGCCGGCGACGACGCTGGGCGGCTGATTCAGCCCTGTCGCCGGCCGCCCTGTCCGCCCGTGCGGGCCGGCTCGGACTTCACCCTCGTGACCAACCCCCTCCGGAACGCTTCGTCCGGAGCGGAGGAATACCTGCATTCGCGAGCTGAGGATTTAATGGGCCTCGCTCGGAGAATTTTTACCGGCGGCACGCAGGGAGAAATTTCGATCACGCACAGTCGACGGCGACGTGCTACTGTCGAAATCAGTTGCAGTTTTGGTACCCAGACTTCAGGCGCCTCCCGTCGGCCACACGCCGCACGGAAGCGCTTCGTATTTACCGGTCATTTTCCGGGCAGGGCATCATCGCGGCGACACGGCGTCCGTACGGTACGGATTCCGGCGTACTGCCCCAAGGAGACATGACATGACGACTGGCACCGTGAAGTGGTTCAACGCGGAAAAGGGTTTCGGCTTCATCGAGCAGGACGGTGGCGGCCCTGACGTGTTCGCCCACTACTCCAACATCGCCAGCCAGGGCTTCCGCGAGCTCCAGGAAGGCCAGAAGGTCTCCTTCGACATCGCGCAGGGCCAGAAGGGCCCGACGGCCGAGAACATCGTCTCCGCCTGACGCGACGCGTCACACGTAGCTGGGGCCCGCATCCCTCGGGGTGCGGGCCCCAGCTGTATCTATTTCGCGGGGTTTTCACTTACGCCTCGCCTCTCGCATTTCCTCACCTGCCCGGTTGCACCCAAATTTTTCGCCACCCTGGGCCGCGCCGCCTGCCGGTCGCATTTCATTCGGCCCGTGCCCGTGATTCCCGACGCCGCTCGCCCACGGCCGGAATTCCTCGATACGCGCCGCATCAAGGAAGGTTCTGAATGAACCCCACACGCACGAACGGCCGTTCCTCCCGAGCCCGCCGCAGCGGCGGCCGCGCGTACGGCTCCGCCGCCGGTTCGGGACGGAGCAGCCACTTCGGTTCGTCCGCCCCGAGCCGTTCGGGAGCTCCCGGGCGCTTCGGCGGAGGCGGTCGGCGGCCCGTCCCGCCGCAGGGCGAGTTCGCCCTGCCGGAGACGGTCACCCCGGCGCTGCCCTCCGTCGAGACGTTCGCCGACCTGGCCCTGGACCGGCGCCTCCTGGCCGCGCTCACCGCACAGGGTGTGTCCGTGCCGTTCCCCATCCAGGGCGCGACGCTGCCGAACTCCCTGGCCGGCCGTGACGTCCTCGGCCGCGGCCGGACGGGCTCCGGCAAGACCCTCGCCTTCGGTCTGTCCCTGCTCGCCCGCACCGCGGGACAGCTCGCCGAGCCCCGCCGGCCGCTGGCGCTCGTCCTGGTCCCCACCCGGGAACTCGCGCAGCAGGTCACCGACGCCCTCACGCCCTACGCCCGCGCCGTGAAGCTGCGCCTGGCCACCGTCGTCGGCGGTATGCCGATCCGCCGCCAGGCGAACACGCTGCGCGGGGGCGTCGAAGTCGTCGTGGCCACCCCCGGCCGCCTCAAGGACCTCATCGACCGCGGTGACTGCCGGCTGGACCAGGTCTCGATCACCGTCCTGGACGAGGCCGATCAGATGGCCGACATGGGCTTCATGCCGCAGGTCACGGCGCTCCTGGACCAGGTCCGCAGCGAGGGCCAGCGCATGCTGTTCTCCGCGACGCTCGACCGCAACGTCGACCTCCTCGTCCGCCGCTACCTCACCGATCCCGTCGTCCACTCCGTGGACCCCTCCCGGGGCGCGGTCACCACGATGGAGCACCACGTCCTCCATGTGCGCGATGCCGACAAGCACCGGCTGACGACCGAGATCGCGGCGCGCGAGGGCCGGGTGATCATGTTCCTGGACACCAAGCACGCAGTGGACCGTCTCACCGAAGCCCTCCTCGCCTGCGGTGTCCGGGCCGCCGCCCTGCACGGCGGGAAGTCGCAGCCCCAACGCACCCGTACCCTCTCCCAGTTCAGGACCGGGCACATCACCGTCCTGGTCGCGACGAACGTCGCCGCACGCGGCATCCACGTCGACCACCTCGACCTCGTCGTCAACGTGGATCCGCCGACCGACCACAAGGACTACCTCCACCGCGGCGGCCGCACCGCCCGGGCCGGCGAGTCCGGCAGCGTCGTCACCCTGGTCACCGCCGGCCAGCGCCGCGCCATGACCCGCCTCATGGCGACCGCCGGCATCGTGCCCGAGACCACCCGGGTCCAGTCGGGCGAGGAGGCACTCGCCCGGATCACCGGCGCGCGGACCCCGTCCGGGATCCCCGTGACGATCACCGCGCCGCCCGTCGAACAGCGCAAGCGGGACGCGGCCTCCCGCGGTCGGCGCCGTTCCGCCCCGGCGCCGCGGCGCGCCGGCACACGGCGTTCCGCCGACACGGCGGCCTGACCACCACGTGATCCGGAAGCCGAACCATCCCCTCAGGAGGCACGTGGTGACACCGGTCCAGACCCAGCCCCGTCCGACCCCCGCCCTCCCCGCGGCCAGGACCGTGACCGACAGCGTCATCCCCCCCAGGACCGCCGCGACTTCACCGCCGACGAGGTCCTCCGGGCCCTGACCAAGCCCGGTTTCACCTGCCGCCGCGTTCCCCCGACGCCCCCGCCGAGCCCCGCCTCCGGCCCTCTTCCGCACGCCTCCGCGCTGCTCGGCGCCTCGACGGGGGCCTGGTCCCCCATACGGACGGACGCGAGCCGACACCCGAACGGCCAGGAAGGCCGGGCCGGCGCCGTCGGCACACTCCCCGGGACTCGACTTCGCCCCGCCGGTCATCCGGCGGGGCGAAGTGCTGCCCGGCGGCCTTCCGTACGCAGGGCCTGGGCGGACAGCTCGGGGCGTCGGACACAGAAGGCCGGCGCAATATCGGGGCCGGCAGATGGTGTAGTAGTTCCTTCGGGGCCCTGGTGCCGTACGGCACCAGGGCCCCTCAACGCGTTGCGCGGAGAGGTGCAAATGACAGCAGACGACTCGTACGACCGTCTCGACGACGACGACTACCCCGCCTACACGATGGGCCGGGCCGCCGAAATGATCGGCACCACGCAGAGCTTCCTCCGTGCCATCGGAGGAGCACGCCTGATCACCCCGCTGCGCTCCGAGGGCGGCCACCGCCGCTACTCCCGCTACCAGCTGCGCATCGCCGCCCGCGCCCGCGAACTCGTCGACCAGGGCACCCCCATCGAGGCCGCCTGTCGCATCATCGTCCTGGAAGACCAGCTCGAAGAAGCCCAGCGCATCAACGCCGAGTACCGCCGCGCGGCGACTCAGCAGACCGGTCACCCCACTGCCGACTGAAGCGGTTCCGGGCGATCGACGCGCACGGCGTCACACGAGACGCCGTGCGACGAGCAGCGGGCCACGAACGTTCCCTCTCTCCCCCGGGACTCCGGGTGCGGGCCGGGGTCAGCGGCCGGGGTGGGGTGGTTCGTCGAGGGCGGCGGCGTGGAGGACTTCGCTGATCAGCAGGTCGAGGTCGTCCGTCGTGGTGCGGTAGTTGCACAGGCAGGCGCGCAGGACGGTGCGCCCGTGTACGGCGACGGTGGCGAGGTAGGCGCGTCCGCGGGACTGGACGCGTCGGGCGATGCGGGCGTGGAACTCGTCCGGGTCCTCGCCGGCCGGGCGCGTGACGCGGAAGCAGGCGACCGGCCAGGGGCCGCCGGCCAGCAGTTCCATCCCGGGTTGTGCGGCGATTCGCCGACGGAGCTCGTCGGCGAGGGTGAGGTAGTGCTCGATCAGGGCGGTGACGCCGGCCTGGCCCAGGTGGCTCAGGGTGGCCCACAGGGCCAGGGCTCTGGTGCCGGGGCGGGTGAGCTCGATCGTGGCGTGGGAGAGCCACGGCAGGGCGTCGTCTTCGCCGGCCGTGAGGTAGGAGGCGCGGTGGGCGAAGGCCGTGTGCAGGTGCTCCGGGTCGGGGACGAGCAGGGCTCCGCAGCCGACCGGCACGCTGAGGGTCTTGTGCGGGTCCACGGTCAGCGAGTCGACGGCCCCGACGCCCCGGTACAGGGGCGCCAGTGCGGGGACGGTGGCGCCGAGCCCGCCCCAGGCGCCGTCGGCGTGGTGCCACATCCCGGTGCGCCGGCACAGCGCCGTGACCGGTTCGAGCGGGTCGACGGCGCCGGTGGCGGTGGTGCCCAGCGTGGTGACGACGCAGAAGGGCAGCAGGCCGGCGTCCAGGTCGGCGGTGACCGCGGCGCGCAGCGCGGCCGGGTCCAGGCGGTCGTGGGCGTCGGCGGGTACGGGGCGCAGCCGGTGAGCGGGCAGCCCGATGCAGGCGGCCGCCTTGGCGACGGACATGTGCGCCTGGGCGCTGTAGTAGAGGGTGAGGCGGGCGTGGTCACGGTCGTAGGCGGCCCCGTCCCCGCTGCCGCGGCGGGTGAGGAACCAGGTGCGGGCGGTGGCCAGGGCGAGCAGGTTGGCCATGGACCCGCCGCTGGTCAGCACCCCGCCGGTGGTGTCGGGCAGCCCGGCCAGTCCGGCGAGCATGCGTACCGTTCCGCGTTCCAGGTCCATCAGGGCGTTGTCGCCCATGCCGCAGGTCGCGTTGACGGCGCAGGCCAGGAGTTCGGCGATGATCCCGGCGGGGGCGGGCGGCGAGTTGACCCAGGCGAAGAACGCGGGGTGGCCGTTCCCGGTCGGGAACGGCGCGATCTCCTCGCGTACGAAGTCCAACACCCGGCCCAGCTCCACGCCTTCGCGGCCGAGTCGTGCATCGCGCAGCCGGTCCCGCTGCGTCGCGGGCATCGGACGGCTCACCGGCTCCTCGGCCAGCTCGCTCAGGTACCGCGCCGCCCACTCCGCCGCGGCGGCGAGTTCGTCCCGCAGCACCTTCGGGTTCACCCCCGGCGGCAGCTGGTCCATGGGCGAGAGGTGGTCGCTGCACCCGGCCGGGGCGAGGTCTGACAAACGACGGGTCATGTCGGCGTCTCGGGCCTTTCTTCATCACAAAGGCCCCCAGGTCGGAGGAGCGAGGGCCGTGATCGTAACGAGCGACCCCACCGGCCGACACGCCACGGCTGATTCCCCTGATGAACCGGCGGCGGGTCGGCCCGCCACGAAATCGGCGGCGACCTGACGCCGTACCGACCGGTGTCGGTCCTGGTGCCCCCACCGCCGGCCCCGGGCGCATCGGGACGGTCTGGGGCGCGGGACGGTCGGGGTGCGCGGTCGATTGGGTCCAATGGTCCCCTGATCTGCCCCTTCGGTCTCTGGCGGCACATGCTCTGCGCGCGGAGGGTCGGAGGTGAAGGCGGCCGCCGCACCAGGCGCGGGAAGGCCCGGCGGCCCCGAGGCCAGGAGGCGAGAACGATGGACGAGCTCGGGCGAGCGGAGTGGTTCGTCATCGGCGTCACAGGCATGGCGCTGGCCGCGGCCGCCCATGCCGCGGTCGGTGCGGCCCACATCACCAGGGAGTTGCTGCGGACCTCGACCGGTGGAAACCCCGGGCCGGACGGTTCGGACTTCCAGGTGGACAGCGGCCCCGGCGGCTGGATCCTCTTCGGAACCATGGTCCTGGCGAGCGGGGCCATCTACCACTTCGTGTCCGATGTCAGGGCGGTCATCAAGGAGGTCGTCCACGTGACGTCCCTGTGAGGGGGTCGGGTCGGAGGCGGCGACACGGAGGCCGCGACGCGATCGTCCGGCGGCACCCGTGTCGTGCCGGTGCGCCCCGCGGTCCCCGCCCGCGCCTCGGTCAGCTCGTCCAGGCCGGCGGCCGCTTCTCACAGAAGGCGCGGGTGCCCTCCGCCGCCGCGTCCGTTCCGAAGACGGGGGCGGTCAGTGGGTCCTGGACGGTGAACGCCGCGTGGTCGTCGAAGCCGCTGGTGGCGCCGACGACCTGCCGGAGCGCCTGGGCGAGCCAAGCCGGCCGGGGCGCCCCTGCCCGATCACTTGGCGGTGTCCTCGGCGAGGGTGTGGGCCACGAGGGCGTTCGCGTGGCCGTGGCCGAGACCGTGCTCGGACTTGAGCCAGTTGACCAGCTCCATGTGCTTGGTCAGCGGGGAGGAGCGGATGAGGTCCTTCCACTCGGCGATCGGGCGGCCGTACTTCTTCTCGATGGAGGGGAAGTAGCTGGCAGGACCCTTCACGGCGTCGGTCATGGCTGTCCTCGTCTCGTAGCGTGATGATCTTGGTGGGATGGATGGTGTCCGCCGGAACGGCAGGACGTCCAGCGGTCCGCCCGTGCGTCGGCCGGGCGGGCCGTCACCGCGCTCAGCCACAGCAGGCCGAGGCCCGCGCCGACCGCGAACACCAGGACCGAGGCGGCCGACGCCCCGGACCCCACGTCCCGCCCGGACCCCCGCGCAGCGCCCGCGCAGTCCTGTCGCACCGGCGAGCAGCAGCGCACCGGTGAGCACGAAGCTCGCCGTCTGGATCCGGCCCGCCTCGCCGAGCGCGAGCCGGCGGATCGCGTTCCGCGTGACGTCGAAGCCGTCCCGAGCGAAGCCCTGGGCGACTCCGGCCGCCAGGAACAGCGGACCCGCCACCACACCACCCGCCAGGGCCCACCGCGCGGCCGATCGCGCCGCCGGGGCGGTGGAAAGGACGTGGCGGGGAACGGTGAGCATGTCGGTCATGGCGGGGCCTTCCCTTCGGTGTCGTCGCCCATATGACCGACGGCACGGAGAGAACTCATCGCGCCGCCGAGGTGCGCTGGATCACACCCGGGGCCGACGGCCCCGGCCGAACTTCCCGTTCCCGCCGGGCACCGCACTCAGGCTCCCCGAGCGGCTCCCCGCCGTTCCTCAGCCCGTTCGGCGCGGCGGACGGCGTCCTCGATCTCCGCGAGTTTCGCGGGGGACAGGACGCCCGCGGGCTCGATCAGGTCGGCCCGGCTCACGGTGGTCAGCCACGTGCAGGGGGTGAAGCCCGGGCGCGGGAACGCGAAGCGCAGTACGCCCTCGAAGGGCAGGCCCTCCGCGGCGCCCACGGCCACTTCGACACCCAGGCCGCCGAGGTCGACGCCCGCCGGGGCGACGACCTGCATCACCCGGATCCCGGACGGGCCGTCTTCCGACAGCAGGACGACCGGCCGCCGCTCGTCGAACTCGACCCACCAGACCTCGCCTCGTCGCATCAGTCCTCCTCCCCCCGAGCAGGCGCCTGTCGACACACGCCTGTCGGAGCAGTCCGGTTGCAGATCTCCGCCCTTGATTCTTCTCCCTCGCTCTCGCGAAGCGTGCGATAGGTTCCCCGCCATGACCGCACCCGGAACCTTCGCCTGGCCGCCCGTCCCGATATCGACCGACCGGCTCGTGCTCCGCGAGTCCGAGGCCCGGGACCGCGCGGGGTTCGTCGAGCTGTTCTCCTCGCCGGAGGTGGGCGCCTACGTCGGCGGCGCCCGTCCGCGCGACGACGTCGAACGCGCGATGCCCGAGGTCCCCGGGCGGCGGCCCGGCTGTTTCGTGGTCGAGCGCGACGGAACGATGATCGGCATGATCACCCTCGACCCCCGCGACGCCGAGCGCCGGGGCCACGTCCGCCCCGAGGCCGGTGAGGCCGAACTCGGTTACCTGTTCCTGCCGGAGGCCTGGGGACACGGTTACGCCTTCGAGGCGTGCGCGGCGGTACTCGACTGGTTCACCGGCGCGCGCCCCGGCGAACCCGTCGTGCTCACCACCCAGAGCGCCAACGACCGCGCCATGCGCCTCGCGGCCAAGCTGGGCTTCACCGAGGTCGAGCGGTTCGAGGAGTACGGCGCCGAGCAGTGGTTCGGCGTACGCCCCTCCACCACCCCGGCCGCATGACGGACGGCGCCATGAGCGACATCGTGCTGATGTCGGACCCGAAGGTCGCCGCCGTGCCCGTCGTCGAGTCCGGCGAACCCCTCGTGGACGTCCGCCTCGACGGCCGGCTGCTCGTCGACACCCGCAA
This sequence comes from Streptomyces sp. NPDC002825, assembly GCF_040295385.1. Taxonomy (NCBI): domain Bacteria; kingdom Bacillati; phylum Actinomycetota; class Actinomycetes; order Kitasatosporales; family Streptomycetaceae; genus Streptomyces; species Streptomyces sp. NPDC002825. Next base: position 218,135 of record NZ_JBEOVH010000001.1, on the reverse strand, counting down.
GCAGGACCCCGCGGACGCCTTCGCCCACCTGCGGGAAGGCGTCCTCCAGCGGCTGCTCACGGCACAGTCGATGCTCCCGGCCGGCATGCGGCTGCTGTTCGTCGAGGGCTACCGGCCCCCCTCCCTCCAGCGGGAGTACTTCGAGGAGTACGCGGGCGAGTTGCGCGCCGCCCATCCCGGCTGGTCCGCCGCTCAGGTCCACTCGGCCGCCAGCCGGTACGTGTCACCGCCCGACATCGCGCCGCACAGCGCCGGCGCCGCCGTCGACCTCACCCTCGCCGATGCCGACGGGCGCGAGCTGGACCTGGGCACGCGCATGAACGCGGACCCCGAGGAGAGCGACGGCGCCTGCTACACCGACGCCCCGGACATCAGCGAGCAGGCCCGCGCCCACCGCGAGCTCCTCGGCACCGTGCTCACCGCCGCGGGGCTCGTGAACTACCCCACGGAGTGGTGGCACTGGTCCTTCGGGGACCGCTACTGGGCCCTGACGGCGGGAGAACCCGCCGCCCTCTATGGGCCCAAGGAGCTCGACAGCCCGACGGCGCCCGCGCCGACGGTCAGCCCGCCGCCTGGGCGATGAGGGCCGCGATGCGCTTCTCCGTCGTCGGGTTCAGGGCCGTCAGGGCGTACGAGGTGGGCCACATGGTGTCCTCGTCCAGGGCCGCCTGGTCGCTGAAGCCGAGGGTGGCGTAGCGGGACTTGAACTTCTGGGCGCTCTGGAAGAAGCAGACGACCTTGCCCTCCCGGGCGTAGGCCGGCATGCCGTACCAGAGCTTCGCCGTGAGGTTCGGGGCGTTCTCCTTCACCAGGGCGTGGACCCGCTCGGCGAGGGCCCGGTCCGCCTCGTCCATCTCGGCGATCTTCGCGAGCACCTCGGGCTCGGTGTCCGCCTTCGCGCCGCGTCGCTTCGCGGCCTTCAGCTCCTTGGCGTGCTCCTTCATCGCGGCCCGCTCGTCGTCCGTGAAGCCGTCGTAGGACTTGTCGCTCGCGGTCATCGTGATTCTCCTCGTACACAGGTCAGGACGGTCAGGACGCGGCGCCGTGCAGCCGCAGCGTCCTCGCGCGTTCCGCGCGGCGGGTCAGCAGGTAGTCGTACGGCGAGGCGCCGTACGCCCGGCGGAACTGGCGGGTCAGGAACCGGGGCGGCAGGTCCGCTTCCCGGGCCAGTTCCAGCACGTCCAGCGGGCGCGCGTACTCGCGGTCGATACGGTCACGGACCCGGCGCATGCGCGCGAAGTCCTGCAGGCGCTGTGCCGTGACGCGGGCGCGTGCCCAGCCCGGCCGGCACATCTAGCGGAGTTCCTGGATGCGGATCAGGTTGCCCGCCGGATCCCGGAAGGCACAGTCGCGGATGCCGTACGGCTGCTCCGTCGGCTCCTGGACGACCTCGGCGTTCGCCGCCCTGACCTTGTCGAAGGTGGCGTCGAGGTCGCGGGTGGCCAGCAGGATCCAGCCGTACGTGCCCTTCGCCATCATCTCGGCGATCGTGCGGCGCTCGTCCTCCGTGATCCCCGGGTCGACCGCCGGCGGCGCGAGGAGGATCGAGGTGTCCGGCTGTCCCGCCGGGCCGACCGTGATCCACCGCATCTTCCCCTGGCCGACGTCGCTGCGGACCTCGAAGCCCAGGGCGTCCCGGTAGAAGGCGAGGGACGCGTCCGGGTCCTCGTGCGGAAGGGCGCTGGTGTGAATCGTGATGTCCATGGCTTTCACGCTAGTTCCGCGCCCCGGGTCCGCGCTTCTCGAATCCTGACCGTTGTCGGACGACATCCGCTCAGTGGTGGAAGCCCGCGCGCTCGGCGTCCGACGGCACGCCCTTCTCCAGGCGTTCCAGGCAGCGGCGGATGTCCTGGGCCAGGAGGTCGACCTCGTCGCGGCCGATGCCGTGCCGGACCAGGACGCGCTGGATGACGGTCTCCTGCCGCTCGGGGGGCAGCGGGTAGGAGGGGACCTGCCAGCCGCGCATCCGGAGCTGGTCGGAGAGGTCGTACAGGCTGAAGCCCGCGCCCTCCGGGTCGGTGAGGGTGTACGAGACGGCGGGCAGCCCGCCCTGCCCGTCGTAGAGCAGCGTGAACGGGCCCATCTCCGCGATCTGTTCGGCGAGGTACCGGGCCGTCAGCGCGCAGGCCTCCTGGACGCGCCGGTAGCCGGCCCGCCCCAGACGCAGGAAGTTGTAGTACTGGGCGACGATCTCGCCGCCCGGGCGGGAGAAGTTCAGGGCGAACGTCGGCATGTCGCCGCCCAGGTAGCTCACCCGGAAGACGAGGTCCTCCGGCAGCAGGTCGGCGGTCCGCCACACCGCCCAGCCCACGCCGAGCGGCGCGAGGCCGAACTTGTGGCCCGAGGCGTTGATGGAGGAGACCCGCGGCAGCCGGAAGTCCCAGACGAGGTCCCGGTGGAGGAACGGGGCGACGAAACCGCCGCTCGCCGCGTCGACGTGGATCGGGATGTCGAGCCCCGTCTCCTGCTGGATCCGGTCGAGCTCCGCGGCCATCTCGGCGACCGGCTCGTAGTCGCAGGTGTACGTGACGCCGAGGATCGCGACGACGCCGATGGTGTTCTCGTCGACGTACTCCTTCAGCTGGTGCGGCCGCAGGCCGGTGGCCCCCGGCTCCAGCGGGACCTGGCGCAGCTCGACGTCGAAGTAGCGGGCGAACTTGTCCCAGCAGATCTGCACCGGACCGCAGACCAGGTTGGGCCGGTCCGTCGGCTTGCCCTCCTTGCGGCGCTTCTCCCGCCACCGCCACTTCAGGGCGAGGCCGCCGAGCATCGCGGCCTCGCTGGAGCCGGTGGTGGAGCAGCCGAGCGCGGTGCCCTCGCCGGTCGCGCTCCCGGGGGCGTTCCACAGGTCGGCCAGGATGTTCACGCACCGCGACTCGATCTCGGCGGTCTGCGGGTACTCGTCCTTGTCGATCATGTTCTTGTCGAGGCACTCGTTCATCAGCCGGCGGACCTCGTCGTCCGTCCACGTCGTGCAGAACGTGGCCAGGTTCTGCGCCGAGTTGCCGTCGAGCAGCAGCTCGTTGTGGAGCATGGCGTAGACCACGGCGGGGATGTTCGACTCCTCCGGCATCCGGTGCTTCGGCAGGACCCGCTCGCTCAGCGCCGACGCGAACACGTCGGTCGCCGCGTCGGCACTCTTCGGGGCCTTCATCTCGTGGAGCGCCACAGTTTCCCCTTCGATCAGCGATGTCGTCGACAGTCCTCTCATCAACCCACGGAGCCGGGCGGGTCGCCCGGCAGCGGCCGCGACCGTTGGCCCACCCGGGTGAGGAGGCCGCCCAGGCCCTGTCCTGCGGCTTCCCCGACCAGTACGTTCCGGACGAAGTGGATCATCACCGGAAGGCCACCACCACATGACCCCATACGCGATCACCCGTGCCGACCAGCAGGACGCCGACGCCTTCGAGGCCTACGACGACCTTCCCGAGCGCCTCATCGGCTACCCGGCCGTCTTCCACGCCCTCGGCATCGGCTCCTCCGCCGTCCGTACGGTCCTGGACTACGGCTGCGGCCCCGGCAAGGTCGCCACCCGCGTCGTCGAGGCCTCCGACGCGCGCGTGGTGGCCGTCGACGTCGCGCCCCGCATGCTGGAGATCGCCCGCACCCGCCGCCCGCACCCGCGGATCGACTACCGGCACAGCGACGACGGCCGTCTCGGCTTCCTCGCCGACGGCTCCGTCGACGCCGCCATGGCCTGCTTCGTCTTCACCACGGCCGGGGACATCGCCGTCCTGCACGACATCGCCGCCGAGGCGCACCGGGTGCTGCGCCCGGGCGGCCGGTTCGCCGTCCTGGACGCCAACCCGCGCACCGCGGGCATCCGGTTCTCCACCTTCCGCAGCGGCGAGCCCGGCCGCGTCTACACCAAGGGCGAGCGGCGCCGGTCGCGCCGGGAGCGGCCCGGTGGCACGCCGATGGAGCTGGTCGACCACCACTGGCCGTGCCAGACGTACCTCGACGTGCTCGGCAAGGCGGGCTTCACGGACCTGGACGTCCACGAGCCCGTCCTCACGCACCAGTCGGCACAGCTGGGGGCCGACCCGGCGGAAGCCGGGCACCCGCCGTTCCTCGTGGTCTCCGGCGTCAGGTGACGGCCGTGGCGCTCAGCTGTCCGAGTAGCTGAAGTCCCCCACGGTCCAGGCGCTGACGTCCGCGATCGCGACGCGGTACATCCCGCCGGTCTCGGGCATGCCCACCGTGCCCTGGAGGATGCGGGCGAGGTGGAAGTGGAGGTGGGTGGGGGGCTCCACGGTCCTCAGCTCCTTCCGTACGGGAGCGAAGACGCCCGAGAACCCGCCCAGCTGCGCCGAGTCCGTCAGGACCTCCGACACGCGCTGTCTCCACAGGGCTTCCGGGGCGAGCCGTCCGGTGATGACCACTCCCCCCGCGACCACGGTCAGGGACATCTGGTTGCTCCGCCCGGATTCCACGGTGGCGGCGACGTCGACGAGCAACTCGTCAGGGATCGACATGGAAGCCGATTCTAGGGGCGGGGGCGCCGGCAGGTGCGGTCCGGGGCGGAGCGGGTTCCGGAACGGGGGCCGGTTCCGGACAGGGGCGGGCGGTCGGCGGGGCGGGTTCCGGAGCGGGGCGGGCGGTCGGGCGGGACCGGTTCTGGTGCCGGGGCGGGTTCCTGGGCCGGTACCGGAGCGGGGCGGGTTCCGTAGCCAGGCGGGTTCCGGAGCCGGGGCCGGTTCTAGAGCCGGGGCCGGTTCTAGAGCGGGGCGGTTCTAGAGCCGGGGCGGTTCTAGAGCCGGGGCCGGTTCTAGAGCGGGGCGGTGTCGTCCGCCGGGAAGGCCGGGCCGTGGCCGGGGACGATGACGTCGGCGGCGGCGAGGACACGGAGCCGGGAGTCGCGCAGGACCGTGTGGTCGGGGGCCACCGGGTCCTCGACCGGGCCGTTCGGCCGCCACCACAGGTCGCCCACGAAGGCGACGACGCCGTCGCCGGTGCCCGCCAGGAGGGTGATGTCCTCGGCGCTGTGCCCGGGGGTACGGATCAGGCGCAGCGACGGGGTGAGCTCGTGGCCCTCGGCGTCGCGGTCGGTCCACTGGTCGTTCTCGTAGATCGCCTTGTGGTCGTGGACGCGGGCCCGGCCGAAGAGGCCGACGTTCATGGTGTTGTCGGGGTGGTGGTGGCTGAGCACCACGTCGGTGATGTCGTCGGGCCCGAGGCCGAGTTCGGCGAGCGGGCCGAGGATCCGGTCACGGCCGGCGACCATGCCGGGATCGACGATCACGTGCCGGTCGCCGTCGTGGACGTAGGAGACGGTGGCGGCGACGCCGGGGCCGGTGGAGAGGGTGTAGCCGGTGGTCAGGATCGTGTGGCGGGCGGTGCGGGTGCGGGGAGCGTCGCTCCGGGCGTTCTTCGTCGTCGTCATGCCCCAAGTCTTCTGTGGGGCACGGCGCTTCACGAGTGGCCGTGCTGCCACTGATCGCGGGATTCGTGCCACACTCGGCGCGTGCCCTTTCCGACCGTCGCCGCCTACGCCCCGCACGGCGTCGGCATGCTCGGGGCCGGGATCGTCTCGGAGGTGTTCGACGCGCGCGGACAGGGCCTGCCCGCCTTCGAGTTCGCGCTGTGCACGGACCGGCCCGGCCGGGTCCGTACCGATGTCGGGCTGCCGCTGGTGGTCGAGCACGGCCTCGACCGGCTGGCCGGGGCCGATCTGGTGATCGCCCTGCCGTGGGCCCATTTCCGTACGCCCCCCGCCCCCGCCGTGCTCGACGCGCTGGCCACCGCCCACGCGCGCGGGGCACTGGTCGCGGCCCACTGCGTCGGCGCCTTCGCGCTGGCCGCGGCCGGGCTGCTGGACGGGCGGCGGGCCACCACCCACTGGCGGTTCGCCGGGCTCCTCGCCGAGCGGCACCCGGAGGTCACCGTCGAGCCCGACGCCCTCTACGTCGACGAGGGCACGGTCGTCACCGGCGCGGGCGCCGCCGCCGGCTTCGACCTCTGCCTGCACCTGCTGCGGCGGGAGTACGGGGCGACCACGGCCAACGCGATCGCGCGGGACCTGGTGCTGCCGTCCCACCGCGACGGCGGCCAGGCCCAGTACCTGGCGACGCCCGTCCCCGAGGACAGCCGGGACGGGCGGCTCACCGACGTCCTCGCCTGGGCCCGGGAGAACCTGCACGAGCCGCTGCCGGTCGCCGAGCTGGCCCGCAGGGCGCTGATGAGCCGGCGTTCCTTCGCCCGCCGGTTCGCCGCCTCGACCGGCACGACCCCGCACGCCTGGCTGCTCGGGCTGCGCCTCAGCCGCGCCGAGGAGCTCCTGGAGACGACGGAGCTCCCCGTCGAGGAGATCGCCCGCGCGGTCGGCTTCGGCAGCGCGGCGGTGCTCCGCGCCCAGTTCGTCCGCCGCCGGGGCGTGCCCCCGCGCGCGTACCGCCGCTCCTTCAGCCGTACCCCCTGACCGGAAGCCCCGCACGCCCTCCCGTCCCGGAGGGCCTGGGCCCGTCCCCCGTACCCCCTCCAGGACGGCCAGCGCCCGTCCCCCGCACTCCCTCCAGGACGGCCAGCACCCGTCCCCCGTACGGCCGATCCCGGTTGCCGGGGCCCCAGGGCCGTTCAAGTCTGAACTTGATCGTCCCCACGTACGGGAGGGCCCCTTGAGCAGCCTCGACACACCGGCCGAAGTCCCCAGGCCGCGGGCAGCAGCGGCGCAGGTCGCCGCGCCCAGCACCATGACCTGGGTGACGCTCGCCCTGATGACCACGGCGTCGGTCGCGAGCCTGCGGGCCGCGCCCACCATGGCCATCTACGGTCTGGCCTGCGTGTTCCTCTACCTCGTCCCGGCGATCGTCTTCCTGCTGCCCACCGCCCTGGTCTCCGCGGAGCTCGCCTCCGGCTGGAACGGCGGCGTCTACCGCTGGGTCGCCGAGGGGCTGTCCAAGCCGCTCGGATTCCTCGCGGTCTGGTGCCAGTTCGCGATGACGATCTTCTACTACCCGAGCCTGCTGGCCTTCGTCGCCTCGACCATCGCGTACGTCATCGACCCGTCCCTCGCCTCGAACGGCGTCTACACGGCGATCGTCATCATGGTCCTGTACTGGACCGGCGTCTGGGTCTCCTCGCGCGGCACCAAGGCCCTGGCGGGACTGTCCAGTTGGGGCCTCGTCATCGGCACGCTCGTGCCGGGCACGATCCTCGTCGTGCTGGGCATGGTCTTCCTCGGCCAGGGCAACGCCTCCGCAGCCCCGATGGACGCCGGCCACCTGCTGCCGGAGTGGACCGGACTGGCCAGCCTCGTCCTGATCGTCAACAACTTCCTGTCGTACTCCGGCATGGAGATGAACGCGGTCCACGTCTCCTCGCTGAAGAACCCGGCGAAGGAGTACCCGAAGTCGATGTTCCTCGCGATGGGACTCGTCCTGCTGATCTTCATCCTGCCCGCGCTGGCCATCAGCTGGGTCGTCCCGGCCGATCAGCTCAGCCTCACCGCCGGTGTGATGCAGGCCTTCGACGCCTTCTTCTCGTACTTCGACGTCGGCTGGATGACGCCGATCGCCGCCGTCATGCTGATCTCCGCCTCCCTGGCCGGCATGCTGACCTGGCTCGCCGGGCCGTCCAAGGGCCTCCTGGAGATCTCGCGCGCCGAGGGCTACCTGCCGCCGTTCCTGCAGAAGCTCAACAAGTTCGGCATCCAGCAGAACATCCTGGTCACCCAGGGCGTCGTGACCTCGATCATCGCCCTGATGTACGCGCTCATCCCGAACGTGTCGAGCGTCTACTGGATCTTCTCCACGATCACCACGCAGGTGTACCTCATCGTGTACCTGCTGATGTTCGCCGCAGCGATGCGGCTGCGGAAGACGCACCCCGACCATCCCCGCGGCTACCGGGTGCCCGCCCTGGGCCTGGTGTGCACGGTGGGCCTGCTCGCCTCCCTCGCGGCGCTCGGCATCGGCTTCGTCCCGCCCTCCCAGTTCGGCGGCGGCAGCGTCTGGTCGTACGTGCTCTTCATCGGCGCCGGCCTGGTCGTCCTCGGCTTCCTGATCCCGTGGCTCTTCCTGAAGTTCCGCAAGCCGAGCTGGCGCACCGCCGCCGCCGGCACCCCGAGCGAGGGAGACCGGGCATGAGCCCCACGCGCTTCGCCTCCGAGCACAAGTGGATCTACTGGGGCGCGATCGTGATCCTCGTCGGCCTCGTCATCACCGGACTCGTCCGCTACCAGAGCGTGAGGACGAACAACGAGACGCTGTCCAAGGCCAATCAGCTCCAGGAGGAGCTGGTCAAGGCCGGTTACCCCTCCCCCGACACCGACACCGTCGAGCAGTTGCTCGGCACCGACGGCGGCCCGGTCTGCGAGGACCCCGCCGACGCCCTGAAGACGGCGCTGTGGAAGATCCAGCAGTCCAACGGCGCCACCGGCCCCGGGATGCGGCCCGTCATCGCCGACACGAAGGCCGTGCAGGCCGAGCGGATCGTCCTCCAGGTCTACTGCCCGGACAAGCTCGACGACTTCGACGAAGAGGTGGAGGACCTCAAGACCGACGACACCGTCCGCCGGTGACACGGGCGCGACCGCCGCACGCGCCCGGTCCGCGCCCCGCCGCCCGCTCTGGGCAGCCGGCGGGGCGTGCGCGATCATGCGGGCATGAAGCTGCGCTGCGCCGTACTCGACGACTACCAGGGCGTCGCCCTCACCTCCGCCGACTGGAGCCCGCTCGCCGACCGCGTGGACGTCCGCGTGCTGCGCGAGCACCTGACCGACCGGGACGCGCTCGTCGCCGCCGTCGAGGACTGCGAGATCCTCGTGGTGATGCGGGAGCGGACCCCGGTCGACGCGGAGCTCCTCGCCCGGCTTCCCCGGCTCCGGCTGCTGATCACCTCCGGCATGCGGAACGCCTCGATCGACCTCGCGGCCTGCCGCGAGCGGGGCGTCACCGTCTGCGGCACGGCCAGCAGTTCCGAGCCGCCCACCGAACTGACCTGGGCGCTCCTCCTCGGCCTCGCCCGGCACGTACCGGCGGAGGCGCGGGCCCTGCGGGAGGGCGGGCCGTGGCAGTCGACCGTCGGCTCCGACCTGGCCGGCCGGACCCTCGGCCTCGTCGGCCTCGGGAAGATCGGCGCCAAGGTGGCCCGGATCGCTCTCGCCTTCGGCATGGAGGTCGCCGCGTGGAGCCCGAACCTCACGGAGGAGCGGGCCGCCGAGCACGGCGCACGGCTCGCGAAGGACAAGCGGGACCTGTTCGCGACCAGCGACTTCGTCTCGCTGCACCTGGTGCTCTCCGACCGCACCCGGGGCCTGGTAGGGGAGCCGGAGCTGCGGGCGATGCGCCCGTCCGCGTACCTCGTCAACACCTCCCGGGCGGGTCTGGTCGACGGCGGGGCACTGCTGCGGGCGCTGCGCGAGGGCTGGATCGCGGGGGCGGGCCTCGACGTGTACGAGACGGAGCCGCTGCCCGCCGACGACCCGCTGCGGACCCTGCCGAACGTCCTGGCCCTCCCCCATCTGGGCTATGTGACGGAGGGGAACTACGGGCGGTACTTCGGGGAGGCGGTGTCGGACATCGAGGCGTTCCTCGCGGGGGCGCCGGTGCGTGAGCTGGGGTGAGCGGTACCCGTCGTGGGCGGCGCCCATGCCCGTCGTGGGCGGCGCCCATGCCCCGTTGTGGGCAGGCGTTCCTCCCCCAGACTTCGTCCGGGAGGTGCCCCCAGGGCGGAACGGGTGGGCACAACGGACGGCGCCCATGCCGGCGCCAGAGGCTTCCGCGCCGTGACCCGCACCCGCAGGTACGGCGCCGTCGTGGTGCGGGTCCAGGCGCGGAACGCGGAGGCGCCGCTAAGGGCGCCGTCCCGTGTGCCCACCCGTCCCGCCCTGGGGGTCCCCCCGGACGAAGTCTGGGGGAGGGACGATTGCCCACACGGCAGTGGGCACCGTCCCGCACGGGCGCGGGGCGACACGGCGGCGGGGGGGCGGAGTTAGCCCAGGCTCGTTCTGGCCAGGTTCAGGAACTCCTCGTCCGTCAGGCCCAGTTCTCGGGCCTCCGTCGCCGCCTCTCTCAGGCGGGCGATCAGGCGGGCCCGGTCCGGGGCCGTGGCGCCCGGGACGATCAGGGCGCCCCGGCCGCGGCGGAGTTCGATGAGGCCCTCCTCGCGGAGCCGCTGGTAGCCACGCAGGACGGTGTGGACGTTCACGCCGAGGGAGTCGGCGAGTTCGCGGGCGGCCGGGAGGCGTTCGCCGGGGGCGGCGGAGCCGTCGGCGAGGGCGCCCCGGACGCAGGCGGCGATCTGGTCGCCGAGGGGGACGGCGGAGGCCGGGTCGACACGGAAGAGCACGGTCAGACCTTCCCATGCCGTTCGGCGAGCGTGTTGAGGAGCGCGGCGGCGGTCCCCGCGTCGGGCACGGTGACGGCGAACTCGCGCCCGCCGGTCCGCCGTACGACGAGGGCCTCGCCGGAGCGCAGCACGACGCCCGTCCGGTGGGCCCGGACCCGGTAGCCCCAGCCGCCGAAGTCGGCGACGGCGTCGACGTCCCGGACATCCGCGCCCGCGACCTCGTCGAGCGGCACCCGGATCCGGGGCCGGGAGGAGAGGGAAGGCCGGACCGTGAGGCCGCGCCTGTCGACGGTGACCCGCACCCGCGCGAGCGCGAGGCCCGGCACGCCGATGACCAGGCCGAGGAGGCCGAGCAGCGCGGCCGGCCAGGGGGCGAGGAGCAGGACGGCCGGCGTGGCGGCGAGGGCGAGCAGCGCGAGGGCGGTGAGCGGCCGGGACGCGGTGGCGCGGCTCCAGCCGGCGACCTCGCTCGCGCGGAGCGAGAGCCGCGGGCCGTCCGTCGTACCGGCTTCGGCCTTCTCCTCGGGGACGAGCCGGGTCATGGCCCGGCCGGCGAGGGCGAAGAGGCCCCCGACCGCTGCCGCGGCCGTGAGGTTGGCGAGGGGCGAGGCGACCTGCGCCGCGTCGGCCGCGTCCAGGTTGTCCCGTACGAGAAGGACGAGGAGCGCCCCCATGAAACCGGCGGTCGCCCAGGCTCCCCACAGGGCGTGGCGGCGGACGAGGAGCGTCCAGCCGGCGCCGAGACTCAGGAGCAGGGCCGTACTGATGGCGGTGAACGCGGCGCGGCCCGTGAAGCCGTCGGCCTCGCCCCCGCCGCCGAAGTGGGTGGCCAGGGGGTCGGGGAGCCGGTCGTACCCGAGGGCGAGGACCAGCAGGTGGGCGGCGAGAGCGAGGACGAACGGCAGCGCGGCGAGCCCGCGGAGCCGAGGCGTGGCACGGTTCATGAAAACCTCCATTGTTTGCACTCTACTAGAACAATGCAGGTTGTGGCGGAGAGATCTTCGAGATGCGACGCGCCCGAACCGGCTGTTCACTGGGTCGAACGCAGACGAATGCATACGAATGGGGAGATCTTCATGCTCCGTCGGCCGACCACCCTCGCCGCCTTCACCGCCTTCGCCGCCCTCACCGCCGGGCTCGTCACCGGCTGCGGCGACGACGGCGAGCCGGACCCGCTGCGCGGTCAGCAATGGGGCCTGGACGCGTTGAAGATGCCGGACGCCTGGACGGCCTCCAAGGGCGAGGACACCGTCATCGCCGTCGTCGACACCGGCGTCGACCTCGACCACCCCGACCTCAAGGGCCGGCTCGTCGACGGCTACGACTTCGTCGACGGCGACGACGAGCCCAAGGACCTGAACGGCCACGGCACCCACGTCTCCGGCATCGCCGCCGCCCACACCGACAACGGCCTCGGGGTGGCGGGCGGCGCGCCCGGGGCCAGGATCATGCCGGTCCGGGTGCTCGGAGCCGACGGCAGCGGCAGCGACGCGAACATCACCAAGGGCATCGTCTGGGCCGCCGACCACGGCGCCGACGTCATCAACCTGTCCCTCGGCGAGTCCGGCCTGATGGCCCGGCTCCTCAAGGGCGGCATCCTCAACCAGGCCATCACGCACGCCAACAGCAAGGGCGCGGTCGTCGTCGCCGCCGCGGGCAACGACTCCACCGCGCTCCAGCCGTACAGGATCGACACCCCGGTCCTCGTGGTCAACGCCGCCGACGAGGGCGGGAGGCCCGCCTCCTTCACCAACTTCGGCGCGCAGAACGCCGTGTCGGCCCCCGGCGTCGACATCCTGTCGACCCTCCCGACGTACACGACGAAGGAGACCCTGAAGAACACCTCGGGGTACGGGAAGCTGTCCGGCACGTCGATGGCCTCGCCGTACGTCTCCGCCGTGGCCGCGCTCCTGCACCAGCAGGGCCTGGACGCGGCCGCGATCATGCAGACGATCCGCGACACGGCCGCGAACCCGGCGCAGCTCCTGAAGCTGGGCCTCGGCAACGTCGACGCGGCGGCCGCCGAGAAGTCCGGCGCCGCTCAGGCCGCCGCCGCGAAGAACGCGAACAAGTAGGGCCCGAACACGTAGGGCCCGTCAGCCCCGGTCGCCCTCCAGGACGGCCCGCAGCGCCTCGGCGAACTCCGCCGGGGCGCCCTGCTGACCGAACTCGCCGCCCAGGAAGCCCCCGTGGTGGCTCGGGAACACGGCGACCGGAGTGCCGAGCCCCTCGGCGACACCGACCGCCGCCCGCGCGGCGAACGTGCCCTCGGACTCCTTGCCGACGGCGACGACGATCCGGGTCGGCGCGGCGCGCAGGGCGGTGAAGTCGGGCCGGTAGGAGGTGCAGCCGCGCATGTTCTGCCCCAGCAGCGGGTCGCCGCGCGAACCGTCGTCCTCGGCCGGAAGGCCGAACGCGGCCGGGTCGGGCGCCGGCTCGGCGGCCCAGTCCGCCGGGATCTCGCCCTGCCGCATGGTCAGCGCGAGGAACTTGGCCATCGCGGGACCCCAGCCCTCGCGCAGATAGGTCGTGTGGACGTCCGCGCACAGCCCGAGGGCCGCCTCCCGGTCCGGCAGGACCTGGGCCGTCGGCGGCTCGTGCGCGACGAGGGTGTGGACCAGGTCGCCGCGGCGGGCCACGAGCGCGAGAGCGTTGACCGCGCCGCCGCTGCTCGCGAAGACGTCGACGGGGCCGGCGCCGAGCGCCTCGACCAGCCGGGCCAGGTCGTCGGCGTGCTCTTCGGGCAGCGTCTCCGCGACGCCGTCGGTGCGCTCGCTGCGGCCCACTCCGCGCGGGTCGTACGTCACGACGGTCCGGTCGGCGAAGTGGGAGGCGAGCGTGGTGAAGCCGCTCGCGTCCATGGGGGAGCCGATCAGCAGCAGGGGGCGCTCGTGGGGGCCGGTGCCGGGACGCACGTCGTAGCGCAGGGTCGCGCCGGCGGTGTCCAGGGTGCGGGTGTCGGTCTCGGCCATGGTGATCTCCTCGGTGGTGGGCCTTTCAGGGGGTAGACCCCCGGTCCCACCGGAACTCATCGGAGTTCACCCGAATCCGTCGGACTTTCTACTCTCCGCACTCGTGGGCGGCCGGGTCGACCACGACCCGGTCGAGCAGGCCCCGCAGCACGGCCTGTTCGGCCTCGGTCAGGTCGCCGAAGAGCTCGCGCTCGGCCTGGCCCACGGCCGCGTCGACCCGCCCCAGGGCCGCCGCGCCGGCCTCGGTGATCTCCACGATGTGGCGGCGGCGGTCGGCCGGGTCGCGCCGCCGCTCGGCGAGCCCGTCGGCCTCCAACTCGTTGAGGATCGCCACCAGTTGGCTGGGATCGACCTCCATCGCGGCGGCCAGGTCCCGCTGGCTCATCGCCCCGGGCGCGAGCTGCATCAGCGTCATCGCGTTCCTCGGGTGCAGTCCGGCGACGCCCAGGGCGGCGCGGATGCGCGCACCGGTGAGCTCGCCGCGGAAGGAGAGGAGGAAGCCGAGGCGGTCGGACGGGAGAGCAGCCATGTCGTCCACCGTAACAACAAGGCAATTGTGGAGCGAGGGCAATCGTTGTTACGCTTCAACGGTTTTCGTCCCCAGATCGTTGGAGTACCTCCATGCTCATCGCCTACGCCGTGGTCGCTTCCCTGCTCGCGCTCGCGTCACTCGGCTCCGCCTTCATGACGTTCACCAAGAACCCGCAGGTCATGGGCAGCATGACCAAGGTCGGCGTACCGGAGAGCGCGCTGCCGTGGCTCGCGACGGCGAAGACGGCGGGCGCGCTCGGCCTGCTCGCGGGACTCTTCGTCCCGCTCCTCGGCGAGGCCGCGGCAGTGGGCCTGGTGCTCTACTTCGCCGGCGCCGTCATCTCCCACCTGCGCGTGAAGGACTACGAGCTGGCGCCGGCGGCGGTGCTGACCCTGGTCGCGGGGGCGGCACTGGTCCTGCGCACAGCCTCCTCCTGACCGCCTTTACCAAGACGAGACGTATCGTCTTGTCATGCCTCCCGACGTGCCGTACCGTCATCCCAGCGAGACGTCACGTCTCGCGTCCGTGTCCCCGACGGCAGGAGGTCGCCCTTGTTCCGTGCCCGACTCATCGACGTCACCAAGCGCTACGACGACCGGTACGTGCAGCACCGGACCGTCCTCGACCGGGTCTCCCTCACCGTCCGCCCCGGCGAACGCCTCGGCGTCGTCGGCGACAACGGCTCCGGGAAGTCCACCCTCCTCCGGCTCCTCGCCGGCCTGGAGACCCCCGACAACGGCACCGTGACCGTCGACGTCCCCGGCGGCCTCGGCCACCTCGCCCAGACCCTCGAACTCCCGGCGGAAGCGACCGTCGGCGACGCCGTCGACCACGCGCTCGCGGAGCTCCGGGACCTGGAGCGGGCCATCCGTACGGCCGAGACGCAGCTCGACTCCACCGGCGACCTCGCCGGATACGCCGGACTGCTCGCCGCGTACGAGGCACGGGGCGGCGCCGGGGCCGACCGGCGCGTCGAGACCACCCTGCGGCGGCTCGGCGAGCACGGCCCGCTCGACCGCGACCGGCCGCTCGGGACGCTCTCCGGCGGGCAGCGCTCCCGGCTCGCCCTCGCCGCCGTCCTCGCCGCCGAGCCCGAACTCCTGCTGCTCGACGAGCCGACCAACGACCTCGACGACGAGGGCGTCGCCTGGCTGGAGGAACGGCTGCGCGCCCACCGGGGCACCGTCGTGGCCGTCTCCCACGACCGGGTCTTCCTCGACCGGGTCGCCACCGCCGTCCTGGAGGTCGACGAGAACCGCCACACCGTGCGGCGGTACGGCGACGGCTACAGCGGCTACCTCACCGGCCGCGCCGCCGAACGGGCCCGCAGACAGCGTGAGTACGAGGAGTGGAAGGCCGAACTCGCCCGCCACCGGGCCCTCGCCGACACCCACATCGACCGCTTCTCCGCGATCCCCCGCAAGGCCCCGGCCGCGTTCAGCGGGGCGGGCGCCTTCCGTGCCCGCTCACGGGCTCACGGTGCGATGAGCCGCATCCGCGCGGCCCGCGAGAAGATCGCACGGCTCACCGCTCACCCCGTGCCCGCACCGCCGGAACCCCTCCGGTTCCGCACGCACATCACCGGGGAAGGCGCGCCCGTCGACCTCACCGCGATACGCGTCGACGGCCGACTCCGCCTCGACGCCCTCCACCTCGACCCGGGCGAACGCCTCCTGCTCACCGGGCCCAACGGCGCCGGAAAGACCACCCTCCTCCGGATCCTGGCGGGCGAACTCGCCCCGGACGCCGGCACGGTGACCGTGCCCGCCCGGGTCGGGCTGCTCCGCCAGGACACGACCCCACCCCTCGACCCCCGTACGGTGGGCGAGGCCTTCGGAGAGGGCCGCGAGGACGAACTGCTCGCCCTCGGGCTCTTCGAGGGCCGGGATCTGACGACCCCGGTCCGGCTGCTGTCGACCGGCCAGCGCCGCAAGCTGGAACTGGCCCGCCTGGTGACCTCCCCCGCCGATCTGCTCCTCCTCGACGAGCCGACCAACCACCTGGCCCCGGGCCTGGTGGAGGAGATCGAGGCCGCGCTCGCGGAGTACCGGGGCACGCTGATCGTGGTCAGCCACGACCGGCGGCTGAGGGAGGGGTACCGGGGCCGGGTCCTCGAACTGGCCCCGGCCCTCGTCGGCGCTTAGCCCTCGGGGTACCGGGACCGGGTCCTCGAACCGGCCCCGGCCCTCGTCGGGGCTCAGCCCTCGGGGTACCGGGGCCGGGTCCTCGAACTGGCCCCGGCCCTCGTCGGCGCTTAGCCCTCGCCCTCCAGGTCGCCCTCCGTCTCCAGGAACACCTGCCGCAGCGCGGCCAGCGTCTCCGGGTCCGGCTTCTCCCACATGCCGCGCGACTCGGCCTCCAGGAGGCGCTCCGCGATGCCGTGCAGGGCCCAGGGGTTGGCCTCCTTGAGGAAGGCCTGGTTCGTCTCGTCGAGGACGTACTCCTGCGTGAGCTTGTCGTACATCCAGTCGGCGACGACACCCGTCGTCGCGTCGTACCCGAAGAGGTAGTCGACGGTCGCCGCCAGCTCGAACGCGCCCTTGTAGCCGTGGCGGCGCATCGCCTCGATCCAGCGCGGGTTGACCACCCGCGCCCGGAAGACCCGGGAGGTCTCCTCGACGAGCGTGCGGGTGCGGACGGTCTCCGGGCGGGTCGAGTCGCCGATGTACGCCTCGGGGGCCGTGCCCGTCAGCGCGCGGACGGTCGCGACCATGCCGCCGTGGTACTGGAAGTAGTCGTCGGAGTCGGCGATGTCGTGCTCGCGGGTGTCCGTGTTCTTCGCGGCGACCGCGATCCGCTTGTACGCGGTCTCCATCTCCTCCCGGGCCGGGCGGCCTTCGAGACCACGGCCGTAGGCATAGCCGCCCCAGACCGTGTAGACCTCCGCGAGGTCGGCGTCCGTGCGCCAGTCGCGGCTGTCGATCAGCTGGAGGATGCCCGCGCCGTACGTGCCGGGGCGCGAGCCGAAGATGCGGGTGGTCGCGCGCCGCTCGTCGCCGTGCTCGGCGAGGTCGGCCTGCGCGTGCGCCCGCACGTGGTTGTCCTCGGCGGACTCGTCCTCCAGGCCCGCCACCAGCCGTACGGCGTCGTCGAGGAGGCCGATGACGTGCGGGAACGCGTCCCGGAAGAAGCCCGAGATGCGCAGCGTCACATCGATGCGCGGGCGGCCGAGCTCGGCGAGCGGGATCGGCTCCAGGCCGTTCACACGGCGCGAGGCCTCGTCCCACAGCGGGCGGACGCCGAGCAGGGCGAGCGCCTCGGCGACGTCGTCGCCCGCGGTGCGCATCGCGCTCGTACCCCAGAGGGAGAGGCCGACGGAGGTCGGCCACTCGCCGTTGTCGGTGCGGTAGCGCTCCAGGAGCGAGTCCGCGAGCGCCTGGCCGGTCTCCCAGGCGAGCCGGGACGGCACGGCCTTCGGGTCGACCGAGTAGAAGTTCCGGCCGGTCGGCAGGACGTTGACCAGGCCACGGAGCGGGGAGCCGGACGGACCGGCCGGCACGAAGCCGCCGTTGAGCGCGTGCACGGCGTGCGCGAGCTCGTCCGTGGTGGCGGCGAGGCGCGGCACGACCTGGCGGGCGGCGAAGTACAGCACCTCCCGGACGTCGTGGCCGTGGCCGTCGGTGATGCCCGGGATCGCGGCCTCGTCCCAGTCCGCGTCCTCCATCGCCTGGACCAGCGCGCGGGCCGTGGCCTCGACGGCGTCGGCGCTCGTGCGGGTCGCGGCCGACTCGTCCAGGCCCAGCGCCTCGCGCAGGCCCGGCAGCGCCTGCGTACCGCCCCAGATCTGGCGGGCGCGCAGGATGGAGAGGACCAGGTTGACCCGGGCCTCGCCCACCGGGGCGCCGCCGAGGACGTGCAGGCCGTCGCGGATCTGGGCGTCCTTGACCTCGCACAGCCAGCCGTCGACGTGCAGCAGGAAGTCGTCGAAGCCGTCGTCCTCCGGGCGCTCCTCGAGACCGAGGTCGTGGTCGAGCTTCGCGGCCTGGATCAGAGTCCAGATCTGGGCGCGGATGGCCGGGAGCTTCGCCGGGTCCATCGAGCTGATCTGCGCGTACTCGTCGAGGAGCTGCTCCAGGCGCGCGATGTCTCCGTACGAGTCGGCGCGGGCCATCGGCGGCACCAGGTGGTCGACGAGGGTCGCGTGGACGCGCCGCTTGGCCTGGGTGCCCTCGCCCGGGTCGTTGACGAGGAACGGGTAGATCAGCGGCAGGTCGCCGAGGGCCGCGTCGGGGCCGCAGGCGGCGGACAGGCCGGCGTTCTTGCCGGGCAGCCACTCCAGGTTGCCGTGCTTGCCCAGGTGGACCATGGCGTCGGCGCCGAAGCCGCCGTCCTCGGCGCGGGCGGCGATCCAGCGGTAGGCGGCCAGGTAGTGGTGGGACGGCGGGAGATCGGGGTCGTGGTAGATCGCGATCGGGTTCTCGCCGAAGCCGCGCGGCGGCTGGATGAGGACCAGGAGGTTCCCGCGCCGCAGGGCGGCGAGGACGATGTCCCCCTCCGGGTTGCGGGACCGGTCGAGGAACATCTCGCCCGGCGCCGGACCCCAGTGCTCCTCCACCTGCTCGCGGAGCTCGGCGGGCAGCGTCGCGTACCAGCGCTTGTAGTCGGCGGCCGGGATGCGGACCGGGTTCTTCGCGAGCTGCTCCTCGGTCAGCCAGTCCTGGTCGTGGCCGCCGGCCTCGATGAGGGCGTAGATCAGCTCGTCGCCGTCGCCGGAGACCAGACCCGGGAGGTCGGCCTCGGGCCCGAAGTCGTACCCCTCGGCGATCAGCCGGCGCAGCAGGGCGACGGCGGAGGCGGGGGTGTCGAGACCGACGGCGTTGCCGATGCGGGAGTGCTTCGTCGGGTACGCGGAGAGGACGAGCGCCAGCTTCTTCTCGGCGTTCGGGATGTGACGGAGCCGGGCGTGCCGGACGGCGATGCCGGCGACGCGGGCGGCGCGCTCGGCGTCGGCGACGTACGCGGGCAGACCGTCGGCGTCGATCTCCTTGAAGGAGAACGGGACGGTGATGAGCCGGCCGTCGAACTCGGGCACGGCGACCTGGCTGGCGGCGTCGAGCGGGGAGAGGCCCTCGTCGTTCTCCTCCCACGCCGACCGGGAGCCGGTCAGGCACAGGGCCTGGAGGATCGGCACGTCGAGCGCGGCGAGCGCGCCCGCGTCCCAGGCCTCCTCGTCGCCGCCGGCCTGCGCCTCGGCGGGCTTGGTGCCGCCGGCGGCGAGGACGGTGGTGACGATCGCGTCGGCCGTGCGCAGGGTGTCGACGAGCTCCGCCTCGGGGGCGCGCAGGGACGCCACGTACAGCGGGAGCGCCCGGGCGCCGGCGTCCTCGATGGCGCCGCAGAGGGCGTCGACGAAGGCGGTGTTGCCGCTCATGTGGTGGGCGCGGTAGTAGAGCACGGCGACGGTGGGGCCGGTCTCGTTCCGTGCGGTCCGCTCCAGCGGGCCCCAGGTGGGGGCGGCGGCCGGGGCCTCGAAGCCGTGGCCGGTGAGCAGGACGGTGTCGGAGAGGAAACGGGCCAGCTGCTCCAGGTTGGCCGGGCCACCGTGCGCCAGATAGGCGTGCGCCTCGGTGGCGACGCCGACGGGGACGGTGGAGGCCTCCATCAGCTGGGCGTCGGGGGCCTGTTCGCCGCTGAGCACGACGACCGGCTTTCCGGCGGCGAGGACCGTGTCCAGGCCCTCCTGCCAGGAGCGGACGCCGCCGAGGAGCCGGACGACGACCAGGTCGACGCCGTCGAGCAGGTCCGGGAGGTCGGCGAGGGGGAGCCGGGAGGGGTTGGCGAAGCGGTACGCGACCGCTCCCTCGGCCTGGGCGGCATTGGCCGCGCGGGCGCTGAGCAGGTCGGTGTCGGAGTGCGACAGCAGCAGGAGCATGGCGAGCTCAGGCCCTTCCTCGGGGTTGTCCGCGCCCCGGGTGGTCAGTGGACGGCGGGAGTTCCTGACTCACCCGTCCCCTCGCGGGTACGGGCTCACAGTGGCGGGACCGCGCCGGATTCTCACCGGGCTTCCTCCCCGGGGTCCTGGGACCCCATGCCGATCTGCATCCTAGATCGTGGCGTCGACGGGCCCCAGGGAACGGCGGGGTCGACCGGATCACACCCAGTGGCCGGCCGGTTCCCCGTGGGTATGCTCGCCGCCATGCCGCCCACCCCACCTCCGACGCCCGAACCGGGCGAAGTTCGCATACGGGACCGTGGCGACGCCTGCCCCGGGGCGCTGCGCCTGCACCCCGCCGACGACGGACGCCTCGCCCGACTGCGCCTGCCCGCAGGACGCCTGACGGTCCATCAGGCAGAGGTTCTGGCCCGGGCCTCCGAAGCCCTCGGCGACGGGCGGATCAGCATCACCTCGCGCGGCAACGCCGAGCTGCGCGGCCTCGGCGAGGGCTGCGGGGCGGAGCTGGCCGAGCTCCTGGCCGGGGCGGGGCTGCTGCCCTCCCCCACCCACGAACGCGTCCGCAACATCGTGGCCTCGCCGGCCGCCGGCCTCGACGGACTCGGCTACGCGGACGTGCAGTTGTGGGCGCGTGAGCTCGATGCCGCCCTGTGCGCCGAGCCCCGGGCCGCGTCCCTTTCGGGACGGTTCCTGTTCCTCCTCGACGACGGACGCGGGGACGTCGCCGGACTCGGCGGCGATGTGAGCTTGATCGCAGGACCGGACGGGTCCGTCCTGCTGCGGCTCGGCTCGCTGGTCCTGCGGCTCGCCGCCGCCGACGCCGTCCCCGCCGCCCTCACCGCCGCCCTCGCGTTCCTCGACGCCGCCGAGGCCGCCGGGAACGGGGCCTGGCGGCCGCACGAGCTGCCCGACGCGCACGTGCCGGACTGGGCCGGGGCCCTCGCGCGGGCCGGGATCGCGGCGGAGCCCGTACCCGTACCGCAGCTTCCCGTGTCCCCGCCGCCCGCCCCCGGTCCGCTCGGCGACCGGGCCCTGCACGTCCTCGCCCCGCTCGGCCGGCTGACGGCCGCCCAGCTGCGGGCCCTGGCCGACGGGGCCGAGGAGCTGCGGCTGACCCCCTGGCGGGGAGTGGTCGTCGTCGGGGCCCCGGCCGACCGGCTGCCCGGCCTGGAGACGTACGGCCTGGTCACCCGGCCGGACCTGCCCTCGGTCGGGGTCAGCGCCTGCACCGGGCGGCCCGGCTGCGCCAAGTCCCTCGCCGACGTACGCACGGACGCCGGCCTCGTCCACCGCGGGGGCCTGCCCGTCCACTACTCCGGGTGCGAGCGCCGCTGCGGCCACCCGCACGGCACCTGGGTCGACGTCCTCGCCACCGGCGACCACACCTACCTGGTGGACGGCGTCCCCACCCCCCGCACCTCCCTGCCCGAAGCAGTGACCACGGCCCGCAGCCTGCCGACCCACACGAGATGAGCGAGAGCACCAGGATGTTCGACTACGAGAAGGACGGGACGGAGATCTACCGCCGGTCCTTTGCCACCATCCGCGCCGAGGCGGACCTCGCGGGCCTGCCCGCCGACGTCGCCCAGGTGGCGGTCCGGATGATCCACGCCTGCGGCATGACCGACCTCGTGCAGGACATCGCGTATTCGCCGCAGGTCGTCGCGAGCGCCCGCGCCGCCCTCCGCGCCGGCGCCCCCATCCTCTGCGACGCGCAGATGGTCGCCAGCGGTGTCACCCGCAAGCGGCTGCCCGCCGACAACGAGGTGCTCTGCGCCCTCTCCGACCCGGCCGTCCCCGGCCTCGCCGCCGAGCTCGGCACCACCCGCTCGGCCGCCGCCCTCGAACTGTGGCGGGACCGCCTCGAAGGCTCCGTCGTCGCCATCGGCAACGCGCCGACCGCCCTCTTCCACCTCCTGGAGATGATCGCGAAGGGCGCGGGCAAGCCCGCCGCCGTCCTCGGCATCCCGGTCGGCTTCATCGGCGCCGCCGAGTCCAAGGACGCGCTGGCCGAGAACACCCTCGGCCTCGACTACCTGGTCGTACGGGGCCGGCGCGGCGGCAGCGCGATGACGGCCGCCGCGATCAACGCCCTCGCCCACGAAGCGGAGATCCAGGCATGACCACCGGCAAGCTCTACGGCGTGGGCCTCGGCCCCGGCGACCCGAACCTGATGACCGTCGCCGCCGTGAAGGCCATCGCCTCCGCCGACGTGATCGCCTACCACTCGGCGCGCCACGGCCGCTCCATAGCCCGCTCCATCGCCGCCGAGCACATCCGCGAGGACCACATCGAGGAGCGGCTGATGTACCCGCTCACGGTGGAGACCACGGACCACCCGGGCGGCTACCGGGGCGCCCTGAACGACTTCTACGAGGAGGCCTCGGCCCGCCTCGCCGCGCACCTGGACGCCGGGCGCACCGTCGCGGTCCTCGCCGAGGGCGACCCGCTGTTCTACGGCTCGTACCAGCACATGCACAAGCGGCTCGCGGACCGCTACGACACGACCGTCATCCCCGGCGTGACCTCGGTCAGCGCCGCGGCCGCCCGGCTCGGCGAGCCGCTGTGCGAGGCGGAGGAGGTCCTCACGATCATCCCCGGCACCCTGCCGGAGGACGAGCTGACGGCCCGCCTGGCGGGCACGGACTCGGCGGTCGTGATGAAGCTGGGCCGCACCTTCCCGACGGTCAAGCGCGCCCTCGAGCGGGCGGGCCGGCTGGACGACGCGCGGTACGTGGAGCGGGCGTTCATGGCCGGCGAGCGGACGGGCACCCTGTCCGAGATCGACCCCGACTCCGTCCCGTACTTCTCCGTCGCCGTCCTGCCCTCCCGCATCGACCAGGAGCCCCCCGTGCGGGAGGCGGGCGAGGTCACCGTCGTCGGCACCGGCCCGGCCGGGGCGCCCTGGCTCACCCCCGAGTCGCGGGGCGCGCTCGTCAACGCCGACGTCCTCGTCGGCTACACCACCTACCTGGACCGGGTCCCCGTCCTGCGCCCCGGGCAGATCCGGCACGGCTCCGACAACAAGGTCGAGTCCGAACGCGCCGAGTTCGCCCTCGACCTGGCCCGGCGCGGCCGGAAGGTCGCGGTCGTCTCGGGCGGCGACCCGGGCGTCTTCGCCATGGCGACGGCTGTCCTCGAGGTGGCCTGCGAACCGGAGTACGCGGACGTGCCCGTACGGGTCCTCCCGGGGGTGACGGCGGCGAACGCGGCGGCAGCGGCGGCGGGCGCCCCCCTCGGCCACGACTACGCGACGATCTCCCTCTCCGACCGGCTCAAGCCCTGGGACGTCATCGAGTCCCGGCTCCGCGCGGCGGCGGGCGCCGACCTGGTCATCGCCCTCTACAACCCGGGCTCCAGGTCCCGCACCCACCAGGTGGCCGCGGCCCGCGACCTCCTCCTCGAACTCCGCGCCCCGGAGACCCCGGTGGTCGTCGCCCGCGACGTCGGCGGCCCCGAGGAGTCGGTCCGGATCCTGACGCTGAAGACCCTGGACCCCTCGGAGGTCGACATGCGGACCCTGCTCCTGATCGGCTCCTCGCAGACCCGGGCGGTCGAGCGGGGCGACGGGCGCACGATCGCGTGGACACCGCGCCGGTACGGCTGAGATCCGGGGTGGGGGCGAGGACAACCCTGCCCCCACCCGCGCGTCACACGGGCGTTCCCCCGTGCACGCCCGTCAGCGGGTAGCCACCCAGGCGGCGGCCTCCTCGGGGGTCGCCGCCGTCGGGACGCCCTCCGGGACCGGGGGGCGGCGCACCACGACGACCGGGAGGCCCGCCTCGCGGGCCGCCGTCAGTTTCGGGGACGTCGCCGCGCCGCCGCTGTCCTTCGTCACCACCACGTCGATCCGGTGCCGGGCGAGCAGCTCACGCTCGCCGGCCAGGGTGAACGGGCCACGGTCCAGAAGGAGCTCCGTGCGGGCCGGCACCGGGGTGTCCGGGGCGTCCACCGAGCGGACCAGGAACCACTGCGGGCAGTCGGCGAAGGCCGCCAGGCCCATGCGGCCGGTCGTCAGGAACACCCGGTCACCCAGCCCGTCCAGGGCCCCCGCCGCCTCCTCCAGGGACGCGACCGGGTGCCAGTCGTCGCCGTCCACCGGGACCCAGCCGGGGCGGCGCAGGGCCAGCAGGGGAACATGGGCGGTGGCGGCCGCCCCGGCCGCGTTGAAGCTGATCCGCTCGGCGAAGGGATGGGTGGCGTCGATGACCGCGTCCACGGCGTGCTCCCGCAGCCACGCGGCCAGGCCTTCGACACCGCCGAAGCCGCCGATCCTGACCTCCCCGGCCGGCAGCCGCGGGCTCGCCACCCGGCCCGCGAGGGAGCTGGTGACCCGTACGCCGGTCTCGCCGTGCAGCAGTCCGGCGAGGGCGCGGGCCTCGGTGGTCCCGCCGAGAATGAGTACGTGCACAGGAGCCTCTTCGTGAGTACAGGCGGCGGGCGTGAGGCCCAACTCAAGCACACCGGCCTCCGCCCGGGCTGGACGACCGGTGCCTGCGCGACGGCGGCCACCACCGCCGCGTACACCGCGCTGCTCACCGGCGACTTCCCCGACCCGGTGACGATCACCCTGCCGAAGGGCCAGACCCCGTCCTTCGCGCTGACCGCCGAGTCCCTGACGGGCGGCTCCGCCATGGCCGCCGTCGTCAAGGACGCGGGCGACGACCCGGACGTCACGCACGGGGCCGTGATCCGCTCGACGGTGCGGCTCCTGCCGGCCGGCTCCGGCGTCGTCTTCCGCGCCGGCGACGGCGTCGGCACCGTCACCCTCCCCGGTCTGCCCCTGGAGGTCGGCGAGCCGGCGATCAACCCCGTGCCGAGGCAGCTCATGCGCGAGCACGTCGCCGCCGTCGCCGCCGCGCACGACGCCCCCGGCGACGTCGAGATCACGATCTCCGTCGACAACGGCGCCGAGATCGCCCGCTCCACCTGGAACCCCCGCATCGGCATCCTCGGCGGCCTGTCGATCCTCGGCACGACCGGCGTCGTCGTCCCCTACTCCTGCTCCGCCTGGATCGACTCCATTCGCCGGGGCGTCGACGTGGCCCGCGCGGGCGGCCTCACCCACGTCGCCGGCTGCACCGGCTCCACGTCGGAGCGCACGGTCACCGGGATCTACGACCTCCCCGAGATCGCCCTCCTCGACATGGGCGACTTCGCGGGCGCCGTCCTCAAGTACATCCGCCGCCATCCCGTCGACCGGCTCACGATCTGCGGCGGCTTCGCCAAGCTCTCCAAGCTGGCCGCCGGGCACCTGGACCTCCACTCGGCCCGCTCCCAGGTCGACAAGGCCTTCCTCGCGGACCTGGCCCGCACGGGCGGCGCGTCGGAGTCCCTGGCCGGCGAGATCGCCGAGGCCAACACGGGCCTCGCCGCCCTCCGCCTCTGTGAGGCGGCAGCCGTCCCCCTGGGCGACCTGGTCGCCGCCCGCGCCCGCGACGAGTCCCTGGCCGTCCTGCGCGGCGCGCCGGTCGCGGTGGACGTGATCTGCATCGACCGCGCGGGGACGGTGGTGGGACGGTCGTCGGTGGCGGGGCCGGCGGGCGCGGCTGGACCGGCGGGCGCGTAACCCCCGCCAGGGCCTTAGTCCCCGCAGTCCCCGCGCCGGCCGCACCCGCCCCCACGAGCCCGCCCCCGCCGGAGCGGGCCGAGCCCCGTCAGGCCTCCGTCGGGTAGCCGATCTCCGCGATGTCCTCGGCCAGGTCCGCGAGCTCCACCTCCGGGTTGAGGGTCGCCACCAGCTCCGGCGTCAGCGGGCGCAGGGCCAGGACGTGGCGTACGGCCTCCAGGTCGACCGGGGTCTCGTAGTAGTCCGACGCCCATTCGGCGTACGCCTCCGCCGAGCGGTCCACGAGCAGGTGGAGGAGGCGGCCCGAGCCGTCCGGGTCCTCGCGGTCGTCGCCCGCGTCGGGGTACTCGACCGTGCCCGTGTGCCAGGCCGTGTCCGTCGGCTCGCGCCACATGCAGGCCGTGGTCACGTGCACCCCGTCCTCGTCCGTGAACGCGGGCTCCGTCAGGTACTCGGCGAACGCCTCCGGCACCCCGTCGAGCACCCCCGGCCAGGTCTGCCCGTCCGCGAGCTCCCCGAACGGGCTCAGCGGCGACTCGTGGGCGAAGACGCGGGCGAACGCCCCCGCCGGCGAGAGGACGATCGTGTACTCGTCTCCCTGACCGTCCTTCATGGACGCCAGCTGCTCGCGCTCCGACCAGTGCGCGTCGAAGGAGTAGTACCGGCTCTCCCACTCCGGGCTCAGGACGGCGTCCAGCATCGCGAGACCCCGGGAGTGGTCGCGCAGTTCCTCGATGCCCGGCAGCGCCCGGGCCACGTCGTAAACGGTCACGTGGGCCATTCAAGCCCCTGGCACCGACATGCGGGCCCCCGGCCCCGAACCTAGGCTTGCGAGGGCAGCGTCCCCGAGCGAGAGGGAGTCCCATGGCCAAGCGCGGCAACAAGAAGCGGGCCCGCAAGAAGAAGAAGGCGAACCACGGCAAGCGGCCCAACGCCTGAGCCCCACGGCGACCGCACGGCGGCCGGACCCCACACAGGGGTCCGGCCGCCGGCGTGTCAGCAGGTGTGGCGGTCCCTCGCCGGGTCGTACAGGTGGCTGTCGCGGAACTCCGAGGCCGCGAGCGTGCGGCCGACGATGATCACCGCCGTCTTCGTGATGCCCGCCGCCTTCACCTGCTCCGCGATGTCGTCGAGGGTGCCGCGCAGGATCACCTCGTCCGGCCGGCTCGCCATCGCGACCACGGCCACCGGGCAGTCGGCGCCGTAGTGGGGGACCAGCTCGGAGACGATCCGGTCGACGTAGCGGGCGCCCAGGTGGAGGACGAGCAGGGCGCCGCTGCGCCCGAGGGTCGCGAGGTCCTCGCCCTCCGGCATCGGGGTGGCCTGCTGGGCGATGCGGGTGAGGATGACCGTCTGGCCGACCGTCGGGACCGTCAGCTCCCGCTTCAGCGCCGCCGCGGCCGCCGCGAACGCGGGGACGCCCGGCACGACCTCGTACGGGATCCCGGCCGCGTCGAGCCGCCGCATCTGCTCGGCGACCGCGCTGAACACCGACGGGTCGCCGGAGTGCAGCCGGGCCACGTCCTGGCCGGCCTCGTGGGCGGCGGTGATCTCCGCGACGATCTGGTCCAGGTCCAGCCGGGCCGTGTCGACGAGCCTGGCGTCCGGCGGGCACTCCGCGAGCAGCTCGGTGGGGACGAGCGAGCCGGCGTAGAGGCAGACCCCGCACTTCGCGAGGGTCCGCGCGCCGCGCACGGTGATGAGGTCGGCCGCGCCGGGGCCCGCTCCGATGAAGTAGACGGTCATGAGTCGGTACAACCCTTCGTTACGGACCATTGCGTGACGGGCATGGCCTGGCGCCAGCCGGTGAAGCCGCCCACGGGCACGGCGGTGGAGACGGCGAGCCGGACGAGTTCGCCGCCGTGGCGGCCGTACCACTGGGCGAGCAGCGCCTCGGATTCGAGGGTGACGGTGTTGGCGACGAGCCGGCCGCCGGGTGCCAGGGCCTCCCAGCAGGTGTCGAGCAGGCCGGGGGCGGTGAGGCCGCCGCCGACGAAGACCGCGTCGGGGGCCGGAAGCCCGGCGAGCGAGGCGGGGGCCGGGCCGGTGACGACGCGCAGGCCGGGTACGCCGAGGGTGTCGGCGTTGCGCGTGATGCGGGCGGCCCGCTCGGGGGACTTCTCCACGGCGATCGCCCGGCAGGAGCGGTGGCTCCGCATCCATTCGACGCCGATGGAGCCGGAGCCGCCGCCGACGTCCCAGAGGAGTTCGCCGGGGGCGGGTGCGAGGGCGGCGAGGGTGGCGGCGCGCACGTACCGCTTGGTGAGCTGGCCGTCGTGCTCGTACGCCTCGTCGGGGAGCCCGGGCACGGCGCCGAGCCGGAGGGTGCCGGGGTCGCGTACGCAGTCGAGGGCGAGGACGTTGAGGGCGTCGGTGCGCTCGTGGGGCCAGTCGGCGGCGGTCCCGTCGAGGACCCGCTCGGCGGGGCCGCCGAGCTGTTCGAGGACGCGGATCCGGGTGCCGCCCCAGCCGGTCGTGCGGAGCAGGTCCGCGACCCGCGCGGCCGTGTCGGCGCCTTCGCTGAGGACGAGGAGCCGGCGGCCGTCGTGCAGGGCGGCGGAGAGCCCGGCGAGCGGCCGGGCGACGACGGAGAGGGTCTCGACGGCTTCGAGGGGCCAGCCGAGGCGGGCGCAGGCGTACGAGACGGAGGACGGGTGCGGGTGGACGTGAAGGCCGGCGGCGCCGCTCTCGGCGAGGGTGCGGGCGATGCCGTAGAAGGAGGGGTCGCCGCTGGCGAGGACGGCGATCGCGCGGCCCTCGTGGGCGGCGAGCAGTCCGGGGACGGCGGGGCGCAGCGGTGAGGGCCAGGTGATCCGCTCGCCGGGGCAGTCGGCGGCGGGCAGGAGGCCCAGCTGGCGGGGGGCGCCGATGAGGACCTCGGCGGCGCGCAGGACACGGCGGGAGCTCTCGGGGAGCCCGTCCCAGCCGTCCGCGCCGATTCCGACGACCGACACCACCGATATCGCAGCGTTCACGTCGGGGACTCTACGTGAGGGCCGCAGGTGGGCGGTGTGTGGCGGCCCTCACTTCTGGGCGTTCTGCCCGACGTAGAAGAGCAGCCAGACGAAGCCCGCGAAGGCGTGGGTGGCGAAGACGTACACGAAGACGCGGAGCATCACGCCCCGCTCTTTCCAGCGTTCGTTGTCGTGCGTCTTCTCGGTCATGGCGTCCAGGGTACGGGCCTCCGGAATAGAGCAGGGGGTCGCGCCGTTGGAGCGGATAGTTTAAGCTTCAACCACCAGCAGGAAACGCGAGAGGTGAGCACGATGCAGTTCGGGATCTTCACCGTCGGCGACGTGACGACCGACCCCACCACCGGCCGCACCCCCACCGAGCACGAGCGCATCAAGAACACCGTCGCGATCGCGCTCAAGGCCGAGGAGGTCGGGCTCGACGTCTTCGCGACCGGCGAGCACCACAACCCGCCGTTCGTCCCTTCCTCCCCGACGACCCTCCTCGGGCACATAGCCGCCCGCACGGAGAACCTGATCCTGTCCACGTCCACGACGCTGATCACCACCAACGACCCGGTGAAGATCGCCGAGGACTACGCGACCCTCCAGCACCTCGCCGACGGCCGCGTCGACCTGATGATGGGCCGCGGCAACACCGGACCGGTCTACCCGTGGTTCGGCCAGGACATCCGCCAGGGCATCCCGCTCGCCATCGAGAACTACGCGCTCCTCCACAAGCTGTGGAGGGAGGACGTCGTCGACTGGGAGGGCAAGTTCCGCACCGCCCTCCAGGGCTTCACCTCCACCCCGCGCCCGCTCGACGGCGTCCCGCCCTTCGTCTGGCACGGCTCCATCCGCTCCCCCGAGATCGCAGAACAGGCCGCCTACTACGGCGACGGCTTCTTCGCGAACCACATCTTCTGGCCCAAGCAGCACACCGAGAAGATGGTCCGGCTCTACCGCCAGCGGTACGCGCACTACGGCCACGGCACCCCCGAGCAGGCCATCGTCGGCCTCGGCGGCCAGGTCTTCCTGCGGAAGAACTCGCAGGACGCGGTACGGGAGTTCCGCCCGTACTTCGACAACGCCCCGGTCTACGGCCACGGTCCGTCCCTGGAGGAGTTCAGCCGCGAGACCCCGCTGACCGTCGGCTCCCCGCAGGAGGTCATCGAACGCACCCTGTCCTTCCGCGAGTACGTCGGCGACTACCAGCGCCAGCTGTTCCTCGTCGACCACGCCGGACTGCCCCTCAAGACGGTCCTGGAGCAGCTCGACATCCTCGGCGAGGAGGTCGTCCCGGTGCTGCGCAAGGAGTTCGCCAACCTGCGGCCCGCCGGCGTCCCGGAGACCGCCCCGCTCCACCCGTCCGTCCTCGCGTCGAAGCAGGAGGTCTGAGGTCATGCAGACGCTGAAGCTGGTCGCCGTCTCCGCCGGCCTGAGCTCCCCGTCCTCCACCCGGCTGCTCGCCGACCGCCTCCTCCAGGCGGCCCGGTACCGGCTCGCCGAGCAGGAGTACGCCGTCGACGTCGAGGTCGTCGAACTGCGCGACCTCGCCGTCGACATCGCGAAGAACTTCGTGACGGGCTTTCCTTCGGCGGCGCTGGAGGAGGCCATCGAGAAGGTGACGTCGGCGGACGGGGTCATCGCGGTCACCCCCGTCTTCACCGCCTCCTACAGCGGCCTGTTCAAGTCCTTCTTCGACCTGATCGACCCGACCGCGCTGAGCGGCACCCCGGTCCTCGTCGGCGCGACCGGCGGCACGGCCCGCCACTCCCTCGTCCTGGACCACGCCCTGCGCCCGCTCTTCGCCTACCTCCGCGCCTCCGTCACCCCCACCGCGGTCTACGCGGCCTCGGAGGACTGGGGCTCGGGCGGCGACGCGTACACGGAGGGGCTGCCGGCGCGGATCACCCGTGCGGGGAACGAGTTCGCGGACGTGGTGGCGGCGCGGCCGGCGCGCCGCTCGGCCGACGAGGAGATCGTCCCGTTCGAAAAGCAACTGGCGGACCTGCGCCTGGACTGAGGCCCGGGGGGGCGGGCATGCACCCGGCCTGGGCGGTGCCCCGGCCCACCCCCCCCGTGTGGGCAATCGTCCCGCAGGGCGATGGGGGTCCCCCCTGCTCGAGCGAAGCCGAGAGCTTGGGGGAGGGTGGGCACACGGGACGGCGCCCTCAGCGGCGCCTCCGCGTTCCGCGCCTGGACCCGCGCCCCATGTGCACCGAGCTGGTGGTGCGGGTCAGGGCACGGAAGCCTCTGGCGTCGGCAAGGGCGCCGTTCCGTTGTGCCCACCCTCCCCCAAGCTCTCGGCTTCGCTCGAGCAGGGGGGACCCCCATCGCCCCTTGCGGAACGCCTGCCCACAACGGGGGGGCACCGCCCCGGCGGAACGCATGCCCACAACGTCACCAGGGTGCCGGGTGGCCCGCCGCGTCCTCGTGTGTGTAGAAGAGGTAGTACGCCGCGACCCCCACGCACGCCCCCACGATCAACCCCAGCAGCACCGACGAGTAGATGCTCGCGTCGGAGAGGCTGAAGAGGAAGCCGACCGCGATGCCGGCGAGCGCGCCCCACGCGGTGCCCCGCGCCTCGCGCGGGAGGACGTGCTGGTAGCGGTGGAGACCGTACAGCGCGCCCGCGAGGACGACGGCCGAGATGAGGCCGAGCCAGAACTGTCCCCAGCTGAGCGCCCCGCCGTCGCGGGCGATCACCGGCGCCCAGAGGCCGTACAGGACGCCGATCGTGACCGGGAGTCCCCAGCCGTGCGTGCTGATCCGGCGCCTGGTCGGCGCCGCTGCGTGTGCGGCCATGGCAGGAGCTCCTCGTCTCTGGCCCCCCTGGTTCCGGGTCCCGCACCCTCCAGGGCACACCCGCGCCCGGCGCCCCGCAACTGGATCAAGGCCCCTCGGCGGCCACCGTCGCCAGGCGGGCCAGGGCCGCGTCGAGGACCGGAAGGGGCGGCGACGCGAGGCCGAGGCGGACCGCGTCGAACGCCACGCCACGGCCGACGGCGAAGGCGCCGCCGGGGGTGACCGCCACGCCCGCGCGTGCGGCGGCCGCCGCCGTGAAGGTCTCGGCGCGCCAGGGCGCGGGCAGCTCCCACCAGCAGTAGTACGCGTGCGGGGAGGTCCGGAGGGCCTGGTCGCCGAGCCGGTGCCGCACGAGGGCGTGCCGGGCCTCCGTGTCCGCCCGCTTGAGCGCGACCGCCTCGGCGACCGTCCCGTCCCCGGTCCAGCGGGTGGCGGCGGCGAGCGCGAGCCCGCCGGCCGTCCAGGCACCGGAGCGCAGGGCGTCGGCCACCGGCGCCCGGAGCCGCGACGGCACCACGAGGTACCCGACGGTCAGTCCGGGGGCGAGCCGCTTGGAGAGGCTGTCGACGAGGAGGACCCGCTCGGGGGCGTGCGCGGCGAGCGGCGCGGGCGAGTCGGGGAGGAGGAAGGCCCAGGTGGTGTCCTCGACGGCCGTCAGGTCCAGGCGCCGGAGCAGCTCGGCGAGTTCGGCCCGCCGTCCTTCCCCGGCGGTCGTGGAGAGCGGGTTGTGGAGGGTGGGCTGGAGGTAGACGGCGGAGAGGGGCGCGCCCCGGTGGGTGGCCTCCAGGGCCTCGGGACGTACTCCTTCTTCGTCCAGGGCGAGCGGTACCAGGCGGATGCCGAGGCGTTCCGCGACGGCCTTGACCAGGGGATACGTGAGCGCTTCGACGCCGAGGCGGCCGCCGGGCGGTACGAGGGCGGAGAGCGCCGCGGCGATGGCCTGGCGGCCGTTCCCGGCGAAGAGGACGGCGTCGGGGTCGGGGGCCCAGCCGGGCCGGGCGAGTACGGTCACCGCCGCCTGACGGGCCTCGGCCGTGCCGGTCGCGGCGGCCGGCCGGGACACGGCCTCGGCGAGCACGTCGGGCCGGGCGAGGGCCGCGAGCGCGCGGGCCATCAGCTCCGGCTGCCCTTCGGCGGAGGGGTAGTTGAGCTGGAGGTCGACGGGCGCGGCGCCGGTCGCCTCGGCGAGCGCGGGCCCGGGCAGCGGGGGCGCGGCGCGGACGAAGGTGCCGCGCCCGACCTCGCCGACGACGAGGCCCCGGCGGGCCAGCTCCCCGTACACCCGTATCGCCGTCGAGTTCGCGATCCCGTGGCGGCGGGCGAAGGTGCGCTGCGGCGGCAGCCGGTCGCCGGGGCGCAGCCGCCCGTCCCGTACGGCCGCCTCGACCCGGTCGGCGATCCTCCGGTACTCCTCCACGTGCCCCTGCCCCCCCCTGATTGCACCGAGAGCAAATATCTTATTGCACCGACCAGTTGGGGCTGCCTAGCCTGCCGTCATGCCCACCACCTGCTACGAGGACCGGGGCACCGGCCCCGCCCTCCTCCTCGTCCACGGCCACCCCTTCGACCACACGATGTGGCAGCCGCAGATCGACCGCTTCTCCCGCACCCACCGCGTCATCGCCCCCGACCTGCGGGGTTACGGCGCCACTCCGCTCGGTCCGACGACCGGCGCCACCGGCCTCGGCGACTTCGCCGAGGACCTCGTCGCCCTCCTCGACGACCTCGGCATCGACGAGTGCGTCGTCGCCGGCCTCTCCATGGGCGGCCAGATCGCCATGGAGCTCGTCCGCCGCCATCCCGGGCGGGTCCGGGGCCTCGTCCTCGCCGACACCTTCCCCGCCGCCGAGACCGAGGACGGCAGGAAGGCCCGGAACGCCATGGCCGACCGGCTCCTGCGGGACGGCATGCGCGGGTACGCCGACGAGGTGCTGGACCGGATGGTCGCCCCGTACAACACGCACGCCGCACCCCACGTCCACCGCATGATGACCGCCACCGACCCGGTCGCCGCGGCCGCCGCCCTGCGCGGCCGGGCCGAACGCCCCGACTACCGCGCGACGCTCAGCACGGTCGCCGTGCCCGCGCTCGTCGTCGTCGGCCGGGACGACACGTACACCCCGGTGGCGGACGCGGAAGAGATGCACGCCCTGCTCCCCCAGTCCACGCTCACCGTGATCGAGCGGGCGGCGCACCTGCCGAACCTGGAGCGGCCCGAGGAGTTCGACGCGGCCCTCGACGCCTTCCTCCGCTCACTCGTTCGGCCCCGTTGAAAGTTCGGAATCGTACGAACGCTCCGACGATGGGGCCATGAGCCAGAACACCGCACCCCGCCCGTCGGGCACCAAGCCGAGCAGCACCTCCGGCGCCTGGGCCGCCGGCGGCACCCTCTTCGCAGGCGTCCTCATGCTGGTCACCGGCTTCATGGACATCTTCCAGGGCATCGCAGGCATCGCCGAGGACGACGTCTACACCCGCATCGGCGACTACGTCTTCAAGTTCAACCTCACCACCTGGGGCTGGATCCACCTCATCCTCGGTGTGATCGTCGCCATCGCCGGCTTCGGCATCCTCAGGGGCGCCGAGTGGGGCCGGGTCGCCGGTATCGCCCTGGCCTCCCTCAACGTCCTCTTCCAGTTCCTCTTCCTGCCCTACCAGCCGTGGTGGGCGCTCTTCTCCATGGCCATCTCGATCTTCGTGATCTGGGCGCTGGCCACGGACGAGCGGTACGGCCCGGACGAGACGTTCTGAGGCGCGGCCCGATGCGACGGACCACGGCAGCCGCACTCGCCACCACCGCCGCCCTCCTCGTCCCCCTCGCCTCGCTCACCGGCTGCGACTCCGCCACGGACAAGGCCGGCGAGATCGTCTCCTCCGCCACGGCGGCCGTCGCCTCGGCCGCCCAGGAGAAGATGAACGAGGTCAAGGACGGGGTGAACGCCGGCGACGACGTCAAGGCCGGACCGACGAGCACCGACGGGGACCGCACGGTCGCGCAGATCACCGCGACCAACCCCAAGGACAAGACCGCCGACTACACGATCATGGTCAACTTCCGTGACGGGAACGGCAATCTGCTCGACGCGGTCGTGATGAACATCGACGGTGTCGAAGCCGGCAAGTCCAAGACCGGTACGGCCCGCAGCAACCGGACCCTCTCCGGTGCGACCAAGGCGGAGATCGCGCAGGCCCTGCGACACTGAGGCGCGTGGACCCGGCCCTCGCTCCCGCCGCACCCGAACCGCAGCCCCTGCGGCCCAGGCGCCGAACCGCCGCCTGGGCCGCCGGGCTGCTCCTGGGCGTCCCGCTCGCCGATCTCGACCTGCGGGGCGGGCGCTGATCCGCCACCCTGGAAGGCATGGAAAACGAGGAGATCCTGGACGACATCGGCGCCCTCGTCGAGGAGGAACGCGCCCTGCGGGAGCGCTCGGGCACCGGCGGCCTCGCCCCCGAGGAACGCGCCCGCCTCGCCGACCTCGAGGTACGGCTCGACCAGTGCTGGGACCTGCTGCGGCAGCGGCGGGCGAAGGTGGAGTTCGGGGAGGACCCGGACGAGGCGACCCTCCGCCCGGCGGCGGAAGTCGAGTCCTACCGCAACTAGCCCCGCCGACCCCGCACCCGCGGCCGGGCGGGCGGTGCCCCGCGCCCGTGTGGGCAATCGTCCCGCAGGGCGGGACGGGTGGGCACACGGGACGGCGCCCTCAGCGGCGCCTCCGCGTTCCGCGCCTGGACCCGCACCACCCGGGACGGCGCACACGGGGTGCGGGTCAGGGCGCGGAAGCCTCTGGCGCCGGCAAGGGCGCCGTTCCGTCGTGCCCACCCTCCCCCAAGCTCTCGGCTTCGCTCGAGCAGGGGGGACCCCCATCGCCCCTTGCGGAACGCCTGCCCACAACGGGTGGGCACCGCCCCAGCGCCACAACGGGCCGTACGTTGGTCGCATGGCTCGTCCCGCAAGCCCCGTACGGATCACCCCGCCCCCCTGGCTGACCGCAGGTCTCCGGCCCGCGCCCACCCCCATCCCCTGGGCCGCCGTAGCCCGCGCGTCCGTCGCGCTGTCCGCGCCGCTCGCCGTCGGCCTCGCCACGGACCAGGCCGCGTACGGCGCGCTCGTCTCCATGGGCGCCCTCTCCGGTGTCATCGGCGACACCGCCGACGCCTACCGCATGCGGGTCTTCAACATCGCCGTGCCGCAGCTGTTCGGCGCCCTGGGGGTGACCCTGGGGACCCTCGTCTTCGGGGAGGGATGGCTCGCCGTCGCGGTCCTGACCCTCGTCGCCCTGGTCTCCGGGATGATCTCCTCGATCGGCGCCGTCGCCTCCGTCTCCGGCCTCCTCCTGCTCCTCAACGCCGTCGTCGGCGCCGGCCTCCCCATGCCCGACCCCTGGTGGAAGGCGCCGCTGCTGCTGACCCTCGGCGGGGTCGAGGTCCTCGTCCTCACCCTCCTCGGCTGGCCGATGCGCCGCGCCGCGCCCGAGCGGGAGGCCGTCGCCGCCACCTACCGCGCGGTCGCCGAGCTGTACGAGGCCACCGGCACCGGCTCGTACGACGAGAAGCGGCAGGCCGTCACCGCCTCCCTGAACCAGTCCTACGACCTGGTCCTGGCCCGCCGTGCCCGCCAGCACGGCCGCACCCCCTCCCAGGTGCGGATCCTCGCCCAGCTCAACGTCGTGATCCCGCTCGTCGAGGCCGCGCCCGCCGCCCATCTGCGGGCCCGGCTCTTCGGGCCGCTGTCCCCCGCGATCCCGGCGGCGGTGCGGGAGCTGGCGGACGCCGTCGAGGAGGGCCGTACCGGGACGGCCGTACTCGATCTGCCGACCCCCGAGCGGCCCGCGGAGAAGGCCGTGGACCACGCCCTGCGGCACGCGGCGGCCGTCGTCCTTCCCCAAGCTCTCGGCTTCGCTCGAGCAGGGGAGACCCCATTGTCCGACCCCGACCCGTACAACGTCGACGACCGCCTCGGCCGCCCCGCCGCCCTCCGCGTCCGCGCCCGGCGGGCGACCCGCGCGGTCCTGCTCTCCGAGGCGTCCTGGCGGTACGGCCTGCGGCTCGCGCTGTGCATCGGCCTCGCGCAGGCCCTGGTGTCGCTGATCGCCGTGCCCCGCTCGTACTGGGTCGCGCTCACCGTCACCTTCGTCATGAAGCCCGACTTCGGCTCGGTCTTCTCCCGGGCCGTGCTCCGCGCCGCCGGCACCGCGGCGGGCCTCGTCCTCGCCGCCCTCGTCCTCTCCGAGGTGCCGCGCGGCTGGTGGGACGTGCCGGTGATGGCCCTGCTCGCGGCCCTGATCCCCGCCTTCTCCGCGAAGGGCTACGTCTTCCAGACCGCGGCCATCACCC
Organism: Streptomyces sp. NPDC002825; assembly: GCF_040295385.1. NCBI lineage: Bacteria > Bacillati > Actinomycetota > Actinomycetes > Kitasatosporales > Streptomycetaceae > Streptomyces > Streptomyces sp. NPDC002825. The sequence continues at coordinate 181,789 of NZ_JBEOVH010000001.1, read as the reverse complement.
CGGTCATCCTGCTCCTGTCCGACGTCCTCAACCACCAGGGCTTCGGCCTCGTCCTGCCCCGCCTGTACGACTCGCTCATCGGCTGCGGGATCGCCCTGGTCGCCGGCTATCTGTTCTGGCCCGAGTCCTGGCACGCCCGGGTCGGGGACCGGCTCGCGGACGCGGTCGCCGACACCGCCGCGTACGTGGGGCGGGCCTTCGCCGGCGACTCCGACCACGGCGGCCGGCTGCGGGCCCGGCGCAAGCTCTACCGCGATCTGTCCACCGTCCGCTCCGAGTTCCAGCGCGCCCTGACCGAACCGCCGCCCACCGGCACCCGCGCCGCCGCCTGGTGGCCGCTCGTCGTGGCCGTGGAGCGGATCGTGGACGCGACGACCGCCGCCCGGATCCGGGTCGATCACGGCGCACCCGCGCCCGACCGGGCGGAGGTCGCCGCCGTGGAGCGGGAGTTGCGGGAACTCGCGGACGGACTGCGCGGCACGGACACCCTCGTGGAGGTCCGCACGGAGCTCCCCGGTGACGAGAACGGAGTCCTGGCACCCCTCCGCCAGGAGGTCAGCGCGGCCCGCGCCATCGCCGGTCCCGACCTGCGGTAAACCTTCCTCAAGGGGCGTACGGGAGGACTTACCGGCGGTCACGGAACGGAACCCTCCCCACCGCCGTTACCGGAAGCCATCCGGGCGACTACGATGCGCTCGATTCACCGTGATCCGCGCCCGCCGCCGCCGGCAACCGGCCCGGCGGACCGGCCACTTCGCCCTGCCACCGCCCTGCCCCCGCTTCAACCGCTCCGCCGTCGCCTCACCACCGTCCTGCCTCAGCCCCCGCGCCCCCGAGGACCCGCCATGCGCACCACCACGAACAGAGGCCTCCAGCCCAACGTCCTCGGTACCTTCGACACGATCGTGATGGCCGTCGCCGGCAGCGCCCCCGCCTATTCGCTGGCCGCGACCACCGCCGTCCTCTTCGGCGCGGTCGGCCTCGCCGGACCCGCCGCCCTGCTCTACTGCGCGATACCCATGCTCGGCATCGTCCTCGCGTACGCCCGCCTCGGCCGCATCGACGTCAACGCCGGCGCCGGCTACTCCTGGGTGGGCCGCACCCTCCACCCCTTCCTCGGCTTCCTCTCCGGCTGGGCGCTCGTCTTCGCCGCCACCGTGTTCATGGTGGCCGGTTCGCTGCCCGCCGGCTCCCTCACGCTCTCCCTCTTCGACCCGGAACTCGCCGAGAACACCCCGCTGGCGGCCGCTGTCGGCGCCGGCTGGTTCCTGATGATGCTGCTCGTCGTCCTCGGCGGCGCCCGGCTGACCGTACGGGCGCAGCTCGTGATGTCCGGCGTGGAGATGCTGATCCTGCTCGCCTTCGTGTTCGCGGCCGTCGCGCACCGGGGCCGGGCCACCGCCTTCGACTGGTCCTGGTTCGCCCTCGACCACTTCCACGGGCCGGACACCTTCGCCGCCGGCGCGCTGATCGCCGCCTTCTACTACTGGGGCTGGGACGTCACCAGCAACCTCAGCGAGGAGACCCGGAACAGCCGCCGCACCGCGGGACTCGCCGCGCTCGTCGGCGTCGGGTTCGTCTTCCTCCTCTTCGAGGCCTTCACGGTCGCCGTCAACGTCCTGCTGAGCGCGGAGGAGATCAGGGAGGCGGGACCCAACGTCCTCGCCGTCCTCGGCCAGGAGATCTGGCCCGGCGTCGGCGGCAAGCTGCTCGTCGTGGCCGTCCTCCTGTCGACCGTCGCCACCCTGGAGACCACCCTCCTCCAGGTCACCCGCTCGCTCTTCGCGATGGGCCGCGACCGGACCCTGCCCGCCGCGCTCGGCCTCGTGCACCGCCGCTGGAACACCCCGTGGGTCGCGATCGCCACCGTCGGCGGCGCCGCCCTCCTGATGTTCTGCGCGGCCGCGGCCGCCGGCTCCGTGCAGCGCATCCTCAGCGACGCGGTCGCCGCGATCGGCCTCCAGATCGCCTTCTACTACGGCCTGGCGGGCATCGCCGCCGTCATCGCCTACAAGGCGGTCCTGTTCCGCTCCGCACGGAACCTGATCCTCGGCGGGCTCTGGCCGCTGCTCGGCTCCGCGTTCATGCTCTGGTCCTTCGTCGAATCGCTCGGCCAGCTCTCCACGACCGCCGTCACCATCGGCGTCGGCGGACTGCTCCTCGGCGTGGTCCCCCTGCTCGTGTACTGGCGCAGGGGCAGCGACTACTACCGCCCGGCCCGCCTGGACGCCGTCCGCGCACTGGAGGCGGCGGAGGGCTCGGCCCCCGCCACGCAGGCGCGTACGGGAACCCGCGACAAGAGCTACGCGACGGACTTCTGACCCACGGACCTCCGGCGCACGAACTTCCGTACGTCCGCCGCCGCCCCCCGACCCCTCCGCCCCGGACCCAGCGACTTCTTCCTACGGCAGCCGAACCCGAAGGAGGCCCCCGATGGCCGTACGCCGCTTCTCCGCGCGCGCGGGGCGCCCGGAGCGCTTCGCGCCCGACTTCGACCCGGACTTCGGGGACCGGGCGCTGACCGAGGCGCGCCACGACATCGTCATCGGCCGCTGGCAGGGCGTACGGGACCTGCTCGCCGCGACCGGTACGGACTGGGCGCGCCGCACGCACCGGCTGCGGCTCCTGTCGCACGCCGCCGCGGGCAGCTCCACCGTCGAGACCTGGCGGGCCGCCGAACCGGGCAACCCCGACGCGGCCGTGCTGCGGGCGGCGACCGAGGTGGTCCGGGTCTTCGACGCGGCCATCGCGGCCGGCCGGGGCGCCACCATGGAACGGGGCCGGATCGACGCGGCGGTCGACGTCTGCCGGGGCGCGGCGGAGGCGGCCCCGGCCGACCCGATGCCCTGGGTGTCGCTGCTCTCGGTGGCGCGGCTGTACGAGGGCGGGGTGCCGCGCCGCGAACTGCGCCACTGGTTCGACGAGTTGCGGCGCCGGGACCCGTACAACACCGAGGGGCACATCCAGGTGCTGCGCTACTGGTCGGCGCGGTGGCACGGCACGCACGGCAGCATGTACGACTTCGCCCGCGACGCGGCGGGCGTGGCACCGCCCGGCTCGCCGCTGCCCGTCCTGGTGCAGGTGGCCCGGGTCGAGGAGTACCGGTACATCGCGGACGGGGCGCTCGGGCGGGGCCCGGTGCGCGGCTTCGACCAGCACTGGAAGCACGAGCTGGCGGTGACGGAGCTGCGCCGCACGCACGCGCGCTGGATCGGCGGGCGCGACCCGGAACAGCCGGTGGCGCCGGAAGAGGTCGCGGACCTCAACTTCCTCGCGCACGCGGCCTGCTACGCGGGGCAGGTGGAGATCGCGCGGGAGCTCCTCGGGATGCTCGGGACGCGCGCGGCATGGGTGCCGTGGGCGTACACCGGGGATCCCGAGGAGCAGTTCGTCCGCTTCAGGGACGGCCTGGACGTGAGCTGACCGCCTCGGGCCCGGGGGTCAGACGCCGATGTCGCGCCCGTCGGCACGCCACACGGAGACGACCGCCGGGCGGACGATCTTGCCGGGTCCGTCGGGCCAGACGGAGGCGGGCTTCTCGACGGAGGCGCCGTCGACCTCGCCCGGGTGCTGCACGGAGACCAGGACGCGGCGGTCCTGGACGAGCGGGCCGCAGGTCTCGGCGCCGGTCGGCACGGTCAGGAACTGCTTGAGCTCACCGCGCCGCTCGCCGCGCGTGGCGACGCCGAACAGGCCGTCGTGCGAGCCGAGCTGGTTGCCGTCGGTGGAGATCCACAGGTTGCCGTGCGGGTCGAAGGCGACGTTGTCCGGGCAGGAGATCGGGGAGACCTTGTCCTTGGGGAAGCCGGCGAAGTAGGTGGCCGGGTCGGTGGGGTCGCCGGCGACGAGGAACAGCCGCCAGGCGAAGCCGTCGGAGGACGGGTCGTCCCAGTGCTCGGAGAGCTCCAGGATGTGGCCGTGCTTGTTGACGTTGCGCGGGTTCGCCTCGTCGGCGGGGGCGTTGCCGGTGGTGCCGCGCTTGGAGTTGTTGGTGAGCGCGACGTAGACGCGGCCGCTGCGCGGGGAGGGCTCGACGTCCTCGGGCCGGTCCATCTTGGTGGCGCCGACCTTGTCGCCGGCGAGACGCGAGAAGACGTACACCTCCTCGGCGGTCATGCCGGGCACGTGCGAGACGGCGCCGTCCGGGCCGGCGGTCGCGAGCGGGATCCAGACGCCGGAGCCGTCGAACTCGCCGTCGCTCGGAAGCTTCCCGGTGCCGTCGATCTCCGCGGCGGGAGAGTCACCGGTGAACTTGGCGACGTAGAGGGTGCCCTCGTCGAGCAGGGTGAGGTTGTGCTCGTGCGCGGCGCGCGAGGACCCCTTCTTCATCCGCTTCGACGAGACGAACTTGTACAGGTAGTCGAACCGCTCGTCGTCACCCATGTAGACGACGGGACGGCCGTCCTCGGTGAGCCGGGGCTGCGCGGCCTCGTGCTTGAAGCGGCCGAGGGCGGTGCGCTTGCGGGGCGTGGACTCGGGGTCGTACGGGTCGAGCTCGACGACCCAGCCGAAGCGGTGGGACTCGTTCGGCTCCTGCTTGAGGTCGAAGCGCTTGTCGAACCGCTCCCACTTGCGCTCGGAGGCGCCGGTTCCGATGCCGTACCGCTTGTCGGTGGCGGAGGAGCCGTTCGCGAAGTACTGGTTGAAGTTCTCCTCGCCGTGCAGCGTGGTGCCCCACGGGGTGGTGCCGCCGGAGCAGTTGTTGAGCGTGCCGAGGACGGTACGGCCCTCCGGGTCCGCGGAGGTCCTGACGAGGTCGCTGCCGGCGACCGGGCCGGCGAGCTCGAACTCGCTGGTCGCGGTCAGGCGCCGGTTGAGGCGGTGCCGGGTGACGGCGGTCAGCTTGCCGGTGCGGTGCTCCTCCTGGACCACGACGACGCCGAGGCCGTGGGCGGCCCAGGCGATCTCGACCTGCTCGCGGGTCGGGTTCTCGGGGTCGTAACCCCGGAACATCAGCACCTCGTCGGTGTACTCGTGGTTGGCGACGAGGACCTGGCGGTGCGGCTCGTGGCGCAGCGGCAGGAGGGAGAGGAAGTCGTTGTTGTAGCCGAACTGGCCGGCCTGGGCGGCGGCGGTCTGGTTCTCGGCGTCGAAGGCGGGCGCGCCGCGGAGGATGGGCTCGCCCCAGCGGATGACCACGTTCTGCTCGTACCCGGCGGGGACGGTGACCCGGTCGTCGGTGTTGGGCGCGACGGGCGCGAAGCGCAGGCCGCGGGCGCCGTCGGTGGGCTGCGGCTTCCGCGTGCCCGCCGCCTCGGCCGCGGGCGCGTTCCCGAGGGTGACGGCCCCGCCGACGGCGGAGGCGACGGTCACGACGGCGGCGGCGCGGAGGGCGGAACGGCGGGAGAGGGCGCCGGCTATGACGTCGCCGACGTACTCGTTGTCGCTGGTGTTGGGCACCTCGTGGAAGCAGGCGTCGCCGCAGCGGAACCGGCAGGTGAGAGCGGAACGGCCGCCGCCGTGGGGGTTCGTGCTCAGCAGGGGCAGCAGTTTGCGCACTTCGTCCTCCTGGTATCGGATTCCTTCGGCGGCGACGCTATGTGCGTAGATCTGCACAGGGACGGCGCGAGAGTGAACGCCGAATGAATGCGCGGCATCCGGGGGCGACCGGGTCACCGGAGGAGGAGGGGGTGGCCGCTAACCTTACGTGTCCGCCCTGGCCAGGGATGAACGTCCCGAAACGCCCAGTACGGACATTCACACTGCACCCCCACTCATGCGAAAGGGTTCGCCCATGGGTATTCGGAGCATGCTGCGCAAGGTGTTCGGCCGGGACCGCGAGGAATCCCCGGCAACCTCCGTCCCGTCCCAGACGCGTGAGACCCCGGAGGCGACGAAGCTCCCGGACGCCACTCCGGAGCCCCGGACGCCGGAGGAGCCCCTCGCGACCCCGGAGTCGGCTACGCGGAGCGCGGCGGACGACCTGGTGGCGGCGGCGTTCGACAACCCGCAGATCCCGAAGGCGAGGACGGCGACGGGGGAGACGTCCGTCGGCGAGCCGGAGGGTGCGGAAGTGACGTCCGCCGGTCAGGCGTCCGTGGCCGAGCCGGAGGGTGCGGGGGCGACGTCCGTCGTCGCGCCGGAGGGTGCGGGTGAGGCGTCCGAGCCGGCCGCCGTCGCGGCGGAGGCGGCGGACGCGGACGAGCCGTCCGCCGAGGCGACCGCTCCGGCGGAGGCGGCCGTCGAGACGGACACGGACGGGTCCGAGCTCGCCCCGGAGGAGGGGGAGGTGACGGAGCCGGAGGCGGCGGCTGCGGGTGACGCGGACGCGTCCGAACTCGCTGCGGAGGAGCCGGAGACGGCGGTCGCCGAGGGCGCGGACGCTGCGGCGGAGCCGCAGGCCGAGGCCACGGCTCCGGCGGAGCCGGAGCCGGAGGCAGCCGTCGCGGACGAACTCGCTCCGGAGGAGCAGGAGACGGCCGAGCCCACCACCGACGAGGACGCTGCGGCAGAGCCGCAGGCCGAGACCACCACGCCGGCGGAGCCGGAAGCGGACGCGCCCGAAGCTGCTGCGGAGCAGCAGGAGGCGCCGGCCGCCGAAACGGCCCCCGCCACGACGGAGCCCGAGGCCGACGCCGGCGCCACGTCGGCGGAGCCGGACGCGGCCGTCGCCGCAGATGCGGACGCGCCCGAAACCGCTGCGGAGCAGCAGGACGAGGCGCCCGCCGCCGAAACGGCCACGGTCACGGCCGAGCCGCAGGCCGACGCCCCCGCCGCGGCCGAGCCGGAAGTGGCCGTCGCCGCCGCGGCCGCCGAGGCGGAGGCCCCGGCCGACCAGGCCCCGGCCGACGAGGACGACGAGGTCCCCGCCGGTGAGGTCACGGGCTCCCCCGCCCTGCCCCTCGCCGCGCTCAAGGCCGCCGCCCCGCACCTCGGGGACGCCTACAAGGCCGCCGGAGCGCAGCTCAAGAAGCAGGGGCTCACGGGGGCCCGGGCAGCCGTGTACCTCGTCGTCGACCGGTCCGGGTCGATGCGCGGGTACTTCAAGGACGGCTCCGTGCAGCGCCTCGCCGAGCAGGTCACCGCGCTCGCCGCGCACCTCGACGAGACCGCCACCGTCACGACCGTGTTCTTCTCGACGGACATCGACGGCACCGTCGACCTGACCCCCGCCGATCTCACCCCCACCCGCATCGACGAGGTCAACGCCACCCTCGGCCGCCTGGGCCGCACCAACTACCACCGGGCCGTCGAAGAGGTCCTCGCCCACCACGAGAAGCAGGACCCGGCCCGCCCGGCGCTCGTCGTCTTCCAGACGGACGGCGCCCCGGAGTCGAAGACGGCCGCCACGCAGGCGCTCGCCGAGGCCGCCGACCGCCCGCTGCACTGGCGCTTCGTGGCCTGGGGCGAGGAGGACAACAAGGCCTTCGACTACCTCCGCAAGCTCGACGGCACCCCCCGTACCGCCACGTACTTCGCGGGAGTGACCCCCGTCGAGACGGCTCACGCGGCGTTCTACCGGGGCCTGCTCTCCGGCCTGGAGTTCTAGAAAGAAGCAGGGGTGACGGTGACCGGCAGGGTCACCGTCACCACCAGCCCGCCCCCCTCCTCCTCGCCCCGCGCCACGGCCCGCACCGCGCCCCCGTGCGCCACGGCGATCGACCGCACGATGGACAGCCCGAGCCCCGCGCCGGGCCCCATCCGGTCCCGCCCCTCCCCGCGCCGGAAGGGCTCGAAGAGCCCGTCGACGGCACCGGCCGGAACGACCGGCCCCGTGTTGACGACGGTCAGGACCCCGGGCTCCCCGACCCGTACCGAAACCTCACCGCCCCCACCGGGCAGGTTGTACGCCTCGGCGTTCGCGACGAGGTTCCGTACGAGGTGCGCGAGCAGCACCCGGCTCCCCCGTACGACACCCCCGTCGCCCACCACGCACGCGTGCGCGTACTCCTCCGCGACGACCTCGCCGAAACGCACGTCCTCCCGCTCCGCGAGCCCCCGCTCGCCGCGCGCGAGGAGCAGCAGCCCATCGATGAGGCGCTCGCTGCGAACGTTGCTGTCGAGCAGGATCTGTCGCACGTCGCAGCTGTCGTCGAGACCCACCTGGATCGCGGCGCGCTGGGTGGCGAGCGGGGTCCGCAGCTCGTGGGAGGCGTTGGCGATGAACCGGCGCTGACTGTCGAAGGCCGCCTCCAGGCGCCCGAGCAGCGCGTCGATCGTGTCGCCGAGCTCCTTGAGCTCGTCGTCGGGCCCGCGCACGGCGAGACGTTCGTCGAGACCGGAGAGGCTCCGCGCCCGGGCGGTCATCTCGTGGACGGGCCGCAGGACGCGCCCGGCGGTCCACCACCCGACCACGACCGCGCCGCAGGCGATGACGAGCAGGGCCATGCAGGACCACATGAGCATCTGCTCGCCGGCGGCCCGGCTGACGTCGTCGCCGATCCGGTACGCCTCGACGACGGCGACGTCGTCCGCCCGCGCGACGATGGCCTCCGCGTCGGCGTCCGTACCGGCCCTGACCAGCAGGTTCACCACGAGCAGCAGCACCGCGCCGAGGACCAGGAAGACGCCGCCGTAGACGAGCGCGATACGGGTACGGATGGTGGACCCGGCGCCGAGGAAGGACTCGCTCACAGGACGTACCCCACGCCCTGCACGGTCCGGACGAGCCCCGGTTCGCCGAGCTTCCCCCGCAGCTTGCTCATGCAGACGCGTACGGCCCCGGTGAAGGGGTCGGCGTGGGCGTCCCAGGCGCGTTCGAGGAGCTCCTCGGCGGAGACGACGGCGCCGTCGGCCTCCAGCAGGATCTGGAGGACGGAGAACTCCTTGGGGGAGAGGTCGAGGTCCCGCCCGTCACGGACGGCGGTCCGCCGGACGGTGTCCATGACGAGCCCGTGGCGTGCGAGGAGGGGCGGCAGGGCGGGGCGGGCGGAGCGCCGCCGGAGGGCGCGGACGCGGGAGACGAGCTCGGGGAAGTCGAAGGGCTTGCCGAGGTAGTCGTCGGCGCCGAGGTCGAGGCCTTCGACGCGGTCCTCGACGGCGGCGGAGGCGGTGAGCATGAGGATCCGGGTGGGGGATCCGGCGGCGAGGAGCCGCCGGGCCACGTCGTCGCCGTGGACACGGGGGAGATCACGATCGAGGACGAGCACGTCGTACGGACTGAGCAGGGCACTTTCGTACGGACCGGGTGCGGCGCTCGCGTACGACCCGGGCACAGCCGGATCCCCGTACCCATACGGCAGCAGCCCCAGCCGCTCCAGGGCCTCGTCCCCCGCGTGGACGGTGTCGACGGCGAAGCCCGCCCGTCGCAGGCCGGTGGCGAGGAGCGCGGCGAGGTCACGCTCGTCCTCGGCTACGAGTACACGCATGCCGCCCATCCTCCCGAGGAGGCGCACGGGCCCGGCCCCCACCCCCGCCCCGGGTTTATGGATGTGAGTGGATCTTCGTCCGACCGTTAGGATTTCGACCATGGCGGCCACTGGATCCGAGAAGCAGGGGGCGAAGGCGTTCTACGTCACGACCCCCATTTACTACGTCAACGACGCTCCTCACCTGGGCCACGCCTACACGACCGTCGCAGGCGACGTGCTCACGCGCTGGCACCGTCAGCGCGGCGAGAAGGTGTGGTACCTCACCGGCACGGACGAGCACGGTCAGAAGATCATGCGCACGGCCGAGGCGAACAACGTCACGCCCCAGGCCTGGTGCGACAAGCTCGTCGAGGAGGCGTGGAAGCCCCTCTGGGAGCACCTGAACATCGCGAACGACGACTTCATCCGCACCACGCAGAAGCGTCACACCGACCGCGTCCAGGAGTTCGTGCAGGACCTGTACGACAAGGACGAGATCTACAAGGGCGGGTACGAAGGCCCGTACTGCGTGGGCTGTGAGGAGTACAAGCTCCCGGGCGATCTCATCGAGGCCGAGGACGGCACGAAGCTGTGCCCGATCCACAAGAAGCCGGTGGAGATCCTCAAGGAGGAGAACTACTTCTTCAAGCTGAGCGAGTACGGCCCGAAGCTCCTGGAGTTCTACGAGGCGAACCCGGGCTTCATCCAGCCGGAGTCGGCGCGCAACGAGGTCGTGAACTTCGTCAAGCAGGGCCTGCAGGACCTCTCCATCTCGCGGTCGACCTTCGACTGGGGCATCCCGATCCCGTGGGACGAGAAGCACGTCATCTACGTCTGGGTCGACGCGCTCCTGAACTACGCGACGGCCGTCGGCTACAACGAGAACCCGGCGAAGTTCGAGGAGACCTTCCCGGCGAACGTGCACCTGGTCGGCAAGGACATCCTGCGCTTCCACGCGGTGATCTGGCCGGCGATGCTGATGGCGCAGGGCCTCCCGGTGCCGGGCAGGGTCGCGGCCAACGGCTGGCTGATGGTCGGCGGCGAGAAGATGTCGAAGTCGAACCTGACGGGCATCAAGCCGCAGGACCTGACCTCGCACTTCGGGGTGGACGCGTACCGCTGGTACTTCCTGCGGGCGATCGCGTTCGGCAGCGACGGCTCGTTCTCGTGGGAGGACTTCACCGCCCGCTACACGAGCGAGCTGGCGAACGACTACGGCAACCTGGCGTCCCGTGTCGCGGCGATGGTCGGCAAGTACTTCGGCGGCGAGCTGCCGGCGTCGACGGCCGACGGCGACGCGGAGAAGGCGATCCACGAGGGCCTGGCGAAGGCCGTCGCGACGGCCGACGCGAAGATCGGCGAGGAGCTGGACTTCCAGGGCGGCATCCTGGCGATCTTCGACTTCGTGAAGCAGGTCAACGGCTACATCACGGAGCAGGAGCCGTGGAAGGTGGCCAAGGACGACTCCCCGGAGGGCAAGGCCCGCCTGGCGACGATCCTGTACACGGCCGCCGAGTCGCTCCGCGCGGTCGCCGTCCTGCTGAACCCGATCATGCCGGAGACCTCGCAGGCGCTGTGGGAGTCCCTGGGCGCGGAGGCGTCCCTGGGCGCCCTGGCGGCGCAGCCGGTCCAGTCGTCGGGCACGTGGGGCCAGCTCCCCGCCGGCGCGACGGTGACGAAGGGCGCGGTGCTGTTCCCGCGCCTGGAGGACCCGAAGAAGGACTGACGGTTTCCCGTACGAAGAAGGCCGCCGTTCCCCTGTCGGAGGGGCCGGCGGCCTTCGTCGTACGCGGCGCGGGTCACCAGGTCAGGGCCAGGGCGGCGACGGCGGGCGCCATGTAGACGACGGGGAAGGCGGCGTGGCCGTAAGCGCGGGCCCGCAGGACGGTGATCACGGCGCCGAGGAAGTACAGGATGAGCCCGATCGCGGCGAGGGTCCCGATGACCGGGATGTAGAACCCGACGATGAGTCCGAAGGCCCCGGCGGCCTTGGCGGCCCCGAGCCAGTTCCACCAGGCCTGCGGAACCCCGTACTGGGCCAGCGGCTCGACGGTGAACTTGGCCTTGAAGAAGATCGATGCCCCGGAGAACCCGGCCATGAACGCGGCGACGGCGGTGACGACGATGGCGGTGGTGGACATCTCGGCGAACATCTCGGGCTCCTTCAGCTGCCTTCCGTATCCGCCTCGACCGAGCCGGACACTGCACTGACGGACGCCGGCCGGGATGTGTGACAGCCCGCGCGAGAAATTCAGTGAACCCAGTTCTTCAACGGCTCCGTGTCGAGCTCCATCCCCACCGGCTCCGGCAGCGTGACCGTCTTGCCGAAGGGCACGGTCGCCACCATCTCGTACCGCTCCCCGTCCGGCTGCGAATGGACCTTGACCTCGCAGGTGGTCCTGTCGACCAGCAGGTACACGGGGATACCGGTCTCGGCGTAGGCGCGCGGCTTCTCGACGCGGTCGCGGTGGCCGGTGTCCGGGTCGCCGGAGGTGACCTCGACGACCATCAGGACACCGTCGGCACTCGCCCACTCCCCCTGGCCGACGAACGTGCCGCTCGGTGCGAGACAGCCGGCGGGACGGGCATTGCCCTTGCGGTACGTCTCGACCCTCAGCCCCTGATCGGGGTACAGCCACCAGTCCGTGTTCGCCCGAATGCACAGACGTGTCAACGACTCGATGATCCGCCCGTGGTCACCGTCCGGCACGGCCTTCTCCCCGATCTTCCCGTCGATGAACTCCAGACGCAGAGACTCGTCCACGTGTTCGCCGACACGAGCGAGTTCCTCGAACCCCTCCTGAGTCAGGACGCTCACGGCGGACTCCTCCCGGATCGGTGGTGCCTTCCACGGCACGTGTTCCCCGGTCCGCGCGACCGGGTTCGTCGCTGTCGCCATGACAGGCACGTTGGCATATGCCAAGGACCTGGGGTCCGGGAATCCCCGGCCTTCACCCGGGCGGGTGACACGGCCGCCCCGACGCGAGGCTCACGTTCGGGGGCGCCGGTTCCGGCCGGGACCCGGGGCGGCGTCAGCCGAGAGCAGGGCTCGTGAGGTCGAGCGTCAGCCGGTTTCCCCAGTCGTTGGTGAAGACGGCGCTCATGCCCCCGTAGCGCACTCCGACGAACGGATTGGAGTGGAACATCACGGCGACCCACCGCAACGAGCGGTCGGCGTGGAGACGGGCGAGGTAACCGATGTTGCCCATCCCGCCGCCCCCGCCGGACATCCACCCCGATCCGTCCGGCAGCGGGCTCTCGAAGCAGGTGTCCACCCCGTCGATGCCGTACTCCTCGACGGCCTGGGCCACATCGAACGGGCCTCCGACACGGAAGGGAATCGGCTGTCCGGCATCCGGGTGGTACGCCCCCGGACCGTCGACATGCAGCTCCAGGGCGGAGTCGTCCGGCCGGTACAGCCCGTCCCGGAGCGGCATCTCGCCGGCCTTCCAGAGTCCCTCGACCTTTCCCATACGTCTGCTGTACGTCAGCTGCCGACGGCGTACGAGACGAACCCGGCCCACGCGCCGGGCGTGAGCGCGAGCTGCGGGCCGCCGATGTTCTTGGAGTCCCGGACGTGGACGGTGCCGGGGGTGGTGGCGACCTCGACGCAGGAGTCGCCTTCGCTGCCACTGCTGTAGCTGCTCTTGAACCACGCCAGTTCGGAGGCGTCCCCGGCCGAGGTGTTGCGGATCATGTCTCTCCCAGCAATTGCTCGATGAGGGCCGTCGACTCACGAGGAGTGAGAGCCTGAGCCCGGATGATGCCATAGCGCAACTCAAGGATATGGAGCTGTTTCCGCTCGGTCACCGGTCGCCCATTGGCGACCACTTGAGAGCGGCCGACAGCCGATCCGTCCCCGAACTTCAGCACCTCGATCCCACCGTCGATCCCGGCGTGTTCCTCCCGGTTCATCGGCATGACCTGAAGTTCGACGTTCCGCAGTCGCCCCACCTCCAGCAGGTGCTCCAGCTGGTTGCGCAGCAGCGCACGCCCGCCCAGGGGCCGTCGGAGTGTCCACTCCTCCAGGACGAAGCTGATCTCAGGCACCGGGTCCTTCGCGAAGACGGACTGCCGGGCCACTCGCCCGGCCACCATCCGCTCCACGTCGTCCTGCGAGTACGCCGGACGCCGCATGAGCAGCAACCCGCGCGCGTACTCCGGTGTCTGCAGCAGGCCGTGGATGTTGAGCGGGTCGTAGAGCTGGAGCTCCACCGCCCTCGCCTCCAGATTGGCCAGGTCCCGGACCTTCTTCGGGTACCGGACCTTCGCCACGTCGTCCTTCATCGCCGCGATCAGCCCGCCCGCGTCCAGGACCTCGTCCGCCTTGTCCAGGTACTCGGGCCGGGGGATCCGCTTCCCGCCCTCGATCTTGTAGACGAGGTCCTCGCCGTACCCGACCGCGACCCCGAACTCGGCGGCCCGCATCCCCACAGCTTCCCTCCGCAGCCTCAGCTGCCGTCCCACGGTGGCGATGACGGCCAGTCCCCAGTCGTCGTCCGGGTCCACCTCCCAACCCGGCTCGTCCGCCTCGCTCTTGAGGTGCCGTACTCCTTCGCCCACCGACATGCGCGCCCTTCCTCCGGCCGTCCGATCGTCGCGACGCCCCTACCCGGCGTACGGGTTCGGACAGGCCGGACAGCAGTGGACAAGCCCCGGACAGTCACCCTACGCATCGGAATCGTCACTGTTCACGCTAGCGACGGGCGCCCACGCTCGGTGACGTGAATCAGAAGAACACCACCCAAGTACCCGTACCAGCAAACGACTTCCAGGTGCTGCTGTCCCCCACGCCACGCGGGGCCCGGCTCGCCCGACTGTTGGCCGTCGAGTGGCTGCGGACCCGGGAGCTCCCGTACGGCGTCGTCGAGGCCGCCGAACACGTCGTCGCCGAACTCGCCGCGAACGCCGCCACGCATGGCCGGGTCGCGGGCCGGAACTTCCGTCTCGCACTCCTCGCGCAGACAGACACCCTCCGGATCGAGGTCACGGACACCCGGGGCGCCGACCTCCCCCACCACCCGGGCCGCGGCCTCCTCCTCGTCGAGGCGCTCGCCGACCGGTGGGGCGTCGAGCCGGGACCCGTACCCCGGAAGACCGTATGGGCGGAACTCGATCTGCCACACCTCTGAGCAGCGGATACGGCGCCCGACCGACGCCCCGGAAAGGGGGGTTCGGTCGGGAGGGCGCTCTCCCAAAGAACGGCCGGAGAGAAAGAACCCAACCAAACCCACCCCCTCCCTCCCGCTCGGTGGCACACGCTCACTCATGCGGGTGAATGACACCAACTGGGCTGGATTTTGGGTGGGTTGCCTGCTTTACGCTCAGCTCGACCGGCATATGCCACCAGACATGCGTCGGCCCTCGCCGGGACTGGCATCCCAAGACGAGGGCCTGACCACCAAGGAAGAAGCAACTTCCCCGTGGATACTCGAAACACTAACGCGCACTCCTCCGTCCCGTCCCGTAACGACGCGAAAAACCACTCCCAGGCGCGTACACGCAGCAACGTCGGCGGCGTCATCCACGACAACGTCCGCCACACCAGCAACTTCACGGTGGTCGGCAACCATCTCGCCCAGCACACCGAGCTGTCGGGGCTGGCCATCGGCGTCGCCCTGTACATCCAGTCGGTGCCCTCCGGAACCTCCATCACCATCGAGGCCCTCTCGGTACGGCTCCGGGAAGGGACGAAGCGGATCAGCAACGCGCTGAACGAGCTGGAGGCGCACGGCTATCTGAGCCGGAAAAAGGAGCGCCTGGACGACGGGCGGATGGTCACCCGTACGGTCTCGCACAACCATCCGGGCCGGAGTGGCGCCGAAGAACCGACGCAGCCCAAGCCCCGGCCGAGGTCCAAACCCCAGCCCCAGCCCAGGTCCAAACCCGAGCCCCAGCCCAGGTCCACACCCCAGCCCCAGCCCAGGTCCACACCCCAGCCCAGGGCCAAGCCCCAGTCGCCGGCCCGCCGCCCGGAACCACGGCGGAAGGCACTCCCCGCCGTCCCGCAGCCCGCCTATCCGGCCCCGGACCTCCTGGTGACGGCACTCGGGGTCCTCACCGACCTGCGCCGCGACGACCCGCGTCTGTACCTCTCCGCCGCCGACGTGGACCACCTGGCCCCGGGCGTCGTCGCCTGGCTGGAACGCGAGCTCACACCGGAGGCCGTACGCCGCGCCCTGGTGTTCGACCTGCCCCAGGAACCACTCCGCCGCCCGGCCGCCCTCCTGGCGCACCGACTGAACGCGCACCTCCCGCCCCTGCCGCCCTTCCGGCCGGCGGATCCGGGCGTCCGCCACCCCCTCCAGAACTGCGACACGTGCGACCGTGCCTACAGAGCCCCCGACCCGGGCACTTGCCCCGCCTGCACACCGAAGACCTGACAGGGTGGGACATTCCTCGTTGCTCGCGCGAATGTTCGCATGCCAGCCTGCGTGAGTGACTGAGCAGGGGGACGACAGACCGGAGCCTCACCAGCCTTCAAGGCTGGCGGAGTTGGCGGACGCACCGGTGGTGGCCGTGCAGCCGAAACCGTCACTGGCACCAGCACCGGTCGACGAGGTGGCAGCGGCCCGCCGGGAGTTTGCGCGATTGCTCGGCGAATTCCGGCGTACCGCCGTACTCGTGCCGTTCGACGACCACGAGAGCCTGTGGACCGCGGACTTCAACGGGGTGCGGTGGATCTGCGCGTTCTCGGACGAGGGGGCGCTGGCCCGGTTCGCGGTCGCGCGCGGGGACGCCGAGCGGGAGTGGACGTACCGGACGGTCCTCGGCGCGCGGCTTCTCGACGTGTTGGTGCCGATGCTGCCGGGTCCCGGCGGGGTCGCGCTGGACGCGGGCAGCGCGGACGGGGTGCTGTTTCCGCCGGTGGCGGGGATCGTCCCGGACGAGGTGGCGGTGGATCTCGGGGGTGGACGATGACGGGTGACGATCCGGACCTTGCGGTGTCGGAGGCAGCGCTCCAGCAGATAGTCCGGGGCATCGACAAGGCGCACGGCGAACTGAAGGACCTCACGATCGGCCAGCAGGCCGTCACCGGACGCGGCTTCTCCGAGCTCTCGCTCTCCGGTCTTCAGCTGGGGCATCAGGGGCTCGCCGCGCAGTTCGAGACCTTCTGCGACCGCTGGGGCTGGGGCGTACGGGACCTGATGCAGAAGGCGAACCTGTTCACGGCGGCCCTGGGGGCCTCGGCGGGCGCGTTCGGCGATCAGGAGCGGTACATCAAGGACACCTTCAAGATCGCGACGAACGCCGTCAACGGCAACCCCCACCTGTCCGAGGACGAGGTGAAGAAGAAGAGCTGGGACGAGATCAGCTCGCAGAGTCCGTACGACGGAGCCGACTGGGATCCGGAGTCGTTCCGCCGGGCCCAGGACGAGGTCGAGCAGATTTGGAGGGACACGGGCTACGACGTCCAGGACGGGCTCCTCGACTCCCTGCGGAACTCGGGCGCTCTCGGCCCCGAGCAGCGTGAGGCCCTCGACCGGGAGATGCGCGAACGGCTCGACCCGTCCGAGGAGACGGTCCGGCGAGCACAGGACCCGAACTGGGGGGACCGCTGACCATGCCGGACTGGGGAGATTTCGTCGACGGCGGCAAGCGGCTGATCGGCAGGGGAGTCGACGTCACCACGGACGTCATCGGCGGTGGCCTGGAGTACGCAGGCGCGGAGGGCGTCGCGGA
Source organism: Streptomyces sp. NPDC002825 (assembly GCF_040295385.1). Taxonomy (NCBI): domain Bacteria; kingdom Bacillati; phylum Actinomycetota; class Actinomycetes; order Kitasatosporales; family Streptomycetaceae; genus Streptomyces; species Streptomyces sp. NPDC002825. Next base: position 164,816 of record NZ_JBEOVH010000001.1, on the reverse strand, counting down.
CAAGCTCGAGGACTGGGGCGACCGGACCGCCTCGTCGCTCGGTGCGGAGGTCGACGAGGCACGGCTCGGGCAGACCGAGGACCCGGACGAGCTCGTCCACGGCAACACCGGCGAGATCACCGCCACGGTGAAGAACCTCCGCGACTTCGAGTCCGCCTTCGGCAGCGTCGCGCGGGGGCTGAAGGCCGTGGAGGACGGCGGCCGTTGGAAGGGCGAGGCCGCGAAGGCCTTCCAGGAGAAGTTCCAGGCCCTGCCGACGACGTGGCTGCATGCTGCAGACGCCTTCGGGGCCGCCGCGGGAGCCCTGGAGGCGTACGGCACCACCGTCACCTGGGCGCAGGGCAAGGCCCGCGAGGCGATCGCCCTGTACAAGGAGGGCGACGCCTCCTCCAGGACGGCACAGGCCGCCTACGAGAAGGAGGTCACCGCCTACAAGGCGTCCCTCACCGGCCCCGACCCGCGGCCCCGGCCCACGCCGGGCACGGATCCCGGCGACGCCCAGCGGGCTCGCGCCGAGGAACTGCTCGCCGACGCCCGACGCCAACGGAACGAGGCCGCCGAGACGGCGCGGAAGGCGATCGCGGCCGCCCTCGTCCACGCGCCGGCCGAGCCCTCGCTCGGCGAGCGGCTCAAGCTCGACGCGACCGACTACGTCCTGGGCATGGGCGCCGAGCAGACGCACGTGGCCGGCGGCGTCGTGAAGGGCCTCGCCGGGCTGGTCACCTTCGTGCGCTCGGTCAATCCCCAGGACCCGTACAACCTCACGCACCCCGCCGAGTACTACCAGAACGTCAACATGACGCTGGCGGGTCTCGCCTCGACGGCCGCCCATCCCGACCGGGCCCTCGAGGCCACGTGGGAGGCGGCGAAGAGCGACCCGAGCGAGTTCGGGGGCCGCCTGCTCCCGGAGCTCTTCGGCACGAAGGGCCTGGGCGGCGCGAAGGCCGTGGAGCGTGTGGCGGATGTCGCCGACGACGCCAAGAGCGTGGGCAAGGGGCGCGCCGGGCAGACGAAGGATCCGGAGGACACGAGCCGCCCCCATGAGGACAGGAAGTGCGCCAACGACCCCGTCGACATGGCCACAGGCCGCATGGTGCTGCCGCAGACGGACATCACGCTGCCCGCCGCCCTCCCCCTGGTCCTGACCCGCACCTTCGAGTCGTCCTACCGGGCCGGCCGCTGGTTCGGCCCGTCGTGGGCGAGCACGCTGGACCAGCGGCTTGAGATCGACGCCGAGGGCGTCGTCCTCCTCTGCGAGGACACGAGCCTGCTTGCGTACCCGCATCCCGCCCCCGGCGTTCCCGTGCTGCCCACACACGGCAGCCGCCGCTGGACGCTGGACCGCGACGGAGACACGTACACGGTCACGGACCCGATGACGGGCCGCGTCCTGCACTTCACCGCCCACGGCGGCGACCTGGCGCTCCTCAGCCAGATCGACGACCGCAACGGCAACTGGATCGCCTTCGAGTACGACGAGGCGGGCGCCCCGGTCTCCGTCGCCCACCAAGGCGGCTACCGCCTCAGGCTGACGACGGACGGCTCCCGGATCACCGCCCTCCATCTGGGTGAACAGGAGATCCTCCGCTACGGCTACACCGACGGCCATCTGACCTCGGTGATCAACTCCTCGGGCCGTCCGCTGCGCTTCGGCTGCGACGAGCAGGGCCGCATCACCTCGTGGACCGACACCAACGGAAGCCGCTACGACTACGTCTACGACGACCAGGACCGCTGCACCTACCAGTCGGGCGCGAACGGTCACCTCGAAGCCACCTTCACCTGGGACGGCGTCGATCCCGCGACCGGGCTTCGCGCGACCACCCTCACCAACGGTCTGGGGCACACCGAGCGCTACCTGATCGACGACCGCCACCGGGTCGTCGCCGAGATCGACGCCCTGGGCGCGGTCACCCGCTACGCGTACGACCGCCACAACCGCCTGCTGTCCCGTACGGACCCGCTGGGCCACACCACCCGCACGACCTACGACGACCAGGGCCGGCCGACGGTGCTGGAACGCCCGGACGGACGGCAGGCGCGGGCCGAGTACGACGAACGCGGCTTCCCTATACGCATCACGGGCACCGACGGCAACGTCACCCACCAGACCTTCGACGAACGCGGCAACCGCACATCGGTGACGGCCCCTTCGGGCGCCCGGACGAAGTTCGCGTACGACGAGTCGGGCCGACTGACGTCGATGACGGACCCGCTGGGAGCCACGACGCGACTGGTCACGGACGCCCGCGGCCTCCCTGTCGAGATCACCGACCCGCTGGGAGCGACGACCCACTACTCGTACGACGCCTTCGGCCGAACGACCCAGGTCACGGACCCCCTGGGCGCGGTCACACGCCTGGAGTGGACGGTCGAAGGCCGGCCATCGAAACGCATCGCCCCCGACGGAACGGTGGAGTCCTGGACGTACGACGGCGAGGGCAACTGCCTGAGCCACACGGACGCGCTGGGCGGCACGACACGCTTCACGTACACGGACTTCGACCTCCTGACCTCCCGCACGGGCCCGGACGGAGTCCGCTACGAGTTCGCCCACGACCCGAACCTGCGCCTGACGCGGGTGACCAATCCCCAGGGCCTGACGTGGGACTACGCGTACGACCCGGCGGGCCGACTGGTCGAGGAGACGGACTTCGACGACCGGACGCTGGGCTACGCGTACGACGACTCAGGCCGGCTCACCTCCCGCACGAACGGCCTCGGGCAGGAGATCCGATTCGAGCGCGACGGCCTGGGCCGCATCGTCCGCAAGGACGTCGAAGGCGCGGTCAGCACGTACGAATACGACGTCTTCGACCAGCTGGCCGCCGCGACCGGACCGGACGCGACGATGGCGCGCCTCCGGGACCGCTACGGCCGCCTCGTCTCGGAGACCGTGAACGGCCGCAGGCTCTCGTTCACGCACGACGCGATGGGTCGACGTACGGGTCGGACGACACCGGGCGGTTCGACGAGCACGTGGTCGTACGACGCTGCGGGCCGCCGTACCGAACTGACCTCGTCGGGCCGCACACTGTCCTTCACGCACGACGCCCTGGGCCGCGAAACGTCCCGCCGAATAGGCGCCTTCGCGAACCTGTCGTCCTCGTTCGACCCGATGGGCCGCCTCACCGCGCAGGAGGTCACGGGCGGTGCGGGCCGCCGCCTTCAGCACCGCGCGTACACGTACCGCGCGGACGGCGGACTCATCGGCATCACGGACGAACTCTCGGGCGCCCGCAGCTTCGACCTGGACGCGGCCGGCCGTGTCACGGCAGTCCACGCCCGCAACTGGACGGAGCGGTACGCCTACGACGACGCCGGCAACCAGACGGATGCCTCCTGGCCGTCGACGCACCCGTCCCACTCGTCGACAGGGGCACGCGCGTACGCAGGGACGCGGATCACGGCCGCGGGCTCCGTCCGCTACGAACACGACGCCCAGGGCCGAATAGTCCTCCGCCAGAAGACCCGCCTCTCCCGCAAGCCCGACACCTGGCGCTACGAGTGGGACGCGGAAGACCGCCTCACGGCGGTGACGACACCGGACGGCACGGTGTGGCGTTACGGGTACGACCCTCTGGGCCGCCGCATATCCAAGCAATCCCCACTGGAGACAGTCCACTTCACCTGGGACGGCGCCACTCTCTGCGAGCAGACGACCGAGGACATCACCCTCACCTGGGACCACGCGGGCCTACGCCCCCTGTCCCAGACGGAACGCCGCACAGGCCCGGACTCCACGGACGAACGCTTCTTCGCCATCGTCACGGACCTGATCGGCACCCCGACGGAACTGGTGGACGAATCAGGAGAGTTGGCCTGGCGCACGCGATCCACCCTCTGGGGCGCAACCACCTGGAACAGAACAGCCACGACCTACACCCCCCTCCGCTTCCCGGGCCAGTACTTCGACCCCGAATCGGGCCTCCATTACAACTACTTCCGTTACTACGACCCGGAATCGGCCCGCTACCTCTCCCCGGACCCCTTGGGCCTCGCCCCGGCCCCCAACCCGGCCGCTTACGTCCACAATCCGCATACATGGGGTGACCCGCTGGGCCTTGCGCCCGACGGGTGTCCTCCGGACGGGCCTCCGAGGGTCGGACGTGACCTGGCCGGAGCCAAGGCCGACGCGTTGCGGGATGCGGGAATCCCGGAGGGGGCCACACCGATCGAGGTGAACGACTACGTCCCGGCGACGACACCGGAGTGGCAGGGTTCGAAACAGTTGCTGGACGACAACCACCACCCGATCTTCTACCGGGAGGAGGTGTACGAACATCCCAATGGCCGGGATCTCATCGTCTTCCAGGACCACTGGTTCGGCCACCAGAAGCTCGGGGAGCCGGGATACCAACCTCCACACGTGCATGTGAGACCGTTTGAGGACACCCGTAATGGTCAGATACCTGGCGCCGAGGAGCACTACCCGTATGACCGTTAGTCTGACGCTGGTGAATCCGGGGGACCTTGTGCGCCTCTACGGAGAAATCCCACCCCTCGACGAATTCCGACTGCGCTCCATCAACCTGGACTGGCGAGGTCCAACGGTCACTCTTCGAGTGGACCTTTCGACCTTTCCCGCGTTCGTTCCCCAAGAATGGGAGGGTGCGGATGTCGACACCGTCCAGTGCCATCTTCAGTTCCTCGCAGTGGCGGACTTCTCTCTGACGGAATGGGAGCCTCCTTTTCACTCCGTGTCCTTCAGTGCGAAATCTCTGGACGGAGAGCGAAGAATTCGGGCACGAGTGACAGGTGGCGGGGTGGAGCTCGGGTTCACCAGTAGCGACTCCGTTCTGGTGGGACACGTGAGCGCCTTCAAAGCCGCGACGGATGGCACGGACGGAGGCCGTCATCTGTTTTCTCGAAAACTTGACAGCCTGCGCTATGAGGCCATCCCGGATACTGAAGAAAAGACCTTCTATGGACGCCTTTGACTGGACATCCATCGTCAGATCGACAGAGGAGACCAAGAGCCTCTACGCGACGCCTCCGGACCTGAGCAACGAATGCGATCTGTTCCATGTGCAGATCGACGAAAGAGGCACATCGGTGACGCTTGGATTCGAGACGTCCGTCCTCCCATCGAACCCGCCCATCACGTGGACGGCCGGGGAGTACAACACCCTTGAGTTCTACATAAGGTTCACAGGCGTGAAGGGACTCCAGATCGCCGGCTGGGATTCCAGCGCTCGCGATGCGGCAGTCACTTTGAGTCCGTGCGGGGATGCCGGTGTTCAGGTGGCCGTCGAAGGATTGGGCTCGCATCTCGTTTTCACAGCGTCCACGGCTCTCCTGACCCGGGCACGCGCCTACCTCTCCACGAATACTGCGTGAGTGGGCCCCTTTCATCCTGCGCCGGGAACCTCCCCGTCGGAGAGACATGGGTGGCGACCAGGGCATGGTGGTCGTACTCGATCACGAGGAGCTGCTGGCCTGTACCTGGCTCGTCGCATGAGGAAGGGCCCGGGATCCGTGAGGATTCCGGGCCCTTCGTCAGGCGTCAGCCGGGTGGGCTCAGCGGCCCGCCTCCGGGTGGACCGACTCCGTGATCGGGCGGTCCTCCGTGACCTTCTTCTCGACCGGCTTGCGGAGCTGGATGTTCAGCTCGCGCAGGCGGGACTCGTCCAGCTCGGTCGGGGCGCCCATCAGGAGGTCCTGGCCGTTGCCGTTGAGCGGGAAGGCGATGATCTCGCGGATGTTCGGCTCGTCGGCGAGGAGCATCACGATGCGGTCGACGCCCGGGGCGATGCCGCCGTGCGGCGGGGCGCCGTACTCGAAGGCGCGGAGCATGCCGGCGAACTCGTGCTCGACGGTCTCGCGGGAGTAGCCGGCGATCTCGAAGGCCTTGAACATGATCTCGGGCTCGTGGTTCCGGATGGCGCCGGAGGAGAGCTCGATGCCGTTGCAGACGATGTCGTACTGCCAGCCGAGGATGTCCAGCGGGTCCTGGGTCTCCAGGGCCTCGATGCCGCCCTGCGGCATGGAGAACGGGTTGTGCGAGAAGTCGATCTTGCCGGTCTCCTCGTCCCGCTCGTACATCGGGAAGTCCACGATCCACGCGAAGCGGAAGACGTTCTCCTCGAACTGGCCGGCGCGCTTGGCGGCCTCGACCCGGACCGGGCCCATGATCTTGGAGACCTCGTCGAACTCGCCCGCGCCGAAGAAGATCGCGTGGCCGGGAGCCAGGCCGAGGCGCTCGGTGAGGACCTTGACGTTCTCTTCGGTGAGGAACTTGGCGATGGGGCCGGTGAGGGCGTTCTCCTCGCCCACGCGGACCCAGGCCAGGCCCTTCGCGCCGAGGGAGACCGCGAAGTCGCCGAGGGAGTCGAAGAACTTGCGCGGCTGGTCGCCGGTGTTCGGGACGGCGAGCGCGCGGACGTGCTTGCCGGCGAAGGCCTTGAACTCGGAGTTCTCGAAGACGTCGGAGATGTCGACGAGTTCGAGGTCGGTGCGCAGGTCCGGCTTGTCGTTGCCGTACTTCAGCATCGACTCGCGGAACGGGATGCGCGGGAACGGCGAGGTGACGTGGCGACCGCCGCCGAACTCCTCGAAGAGCTCCGTCATGAGCTTCTCGATCGGCTGGAAGACGTCCTCCTGCTCGACGAACGACATCTCGACGTCGAGCTGGTAGAACTCGCCCGGCGAGCGGTCCGCGCGGGCGTCCTCGTCGCGGAAGCAGGGCGCGATCTGGAAGTACCGGTCGAAGCCGGAGATCATCAGCAGCTGCTTGAACTGCTGCGGCGCCTGCGGCAGCGCGTAGAACTTGCCCGGGTTCAGCCGGGACGGGACGACGAAGTCGCGGGCGCCCTCGGGGGAGGTCGCGGCGAGGATCGGGGTCGCCATCTCGTTGAAGCCGAGGGCCACCATCTTGGAGCGGATGGAGGCGATGACGGCGGAGCGCAGCATGATGTTGCGGTGCATGCGCTCGCGGCGCAGGTCGAGGAAGCGGTACTCCAGGCGCCGCTCCTCGTTCACACCGTCGTCGGTGTTGATGGTGAAGGGGATCTGCTTGGCGGCGCCCAGGACCTCGACCTCGGCGGCCTCGATCTCGATCTCGCCGGTCGGCAGCTCGGGGTTGACGTTCTCCGCGCCGCGGGAGACGACCTTGCCGTCCACGCGGACGACCGTCTCCTTGGTGAGCTTGTCGAGAACCTCGGCGGCGGGGGTGCCGGGCCGGGCGACGAGCTGCGTGATGCCGTAGTGGTCGCGCAGATCGATGAAGAGGATGCCGCCCAGGTCGCGCCGATTGTGCAGCCAGCCGCTCAGCCGGACGTCGGTGCCGACGTCAGAGGCGCGGAGCTCGCCGCAGGTGTGGGACCTGTACCGATGCATCGTCGTTCATCCAGTCTTCGGGATCTTGGGTCGTGGGGCGCCGGCCGGTCGTGACCGCTGTCACAGATGTCACAGGACACGAGGGCAGACCCACCCAGAGTACCGGCCAGCCCAAGATCGCATTTCGAATAGTGTCGGTGGCGACCTGCTGTCCGATATTCATAAAGTGGGGCAATGCGCACCGAGGACGTCCTGGCCGCGATCGCGACCGGCCTGTGGCGCTGGGACAACGCGTCCGGGATCGTCTCGCTCGACGCCGAGGCCGCCCGGCTGCTCGGGCTGCCCGCCGAGCCCGTGCGGCTCACCGAGGCGGCCGTGCGGTCGCGTTTTCATCCCGTCGACTGGAACGAGATCGACGGGGTGGTCAACCTCGCCGTCGCCGAGGGCACCCTCGCCGAGGCCCGGCTGCGGATCATGGACGGGCACGGACGGGTGATCCGTACCGTACGGAGCAGGTCGAAGCCGCTCATCGAGGGGAACGACTACCAGCTGGTCGGCACGCTCCAGGAGGTCGCCGAGCAGATGCCGGGCACCGCCGCCCGTACGCCCATCACCGGCGACTGGCGCCGCTCCCGGGAGGCCTTCCTGCTCGACGCGGGGCGGGCGCTCGCCGAGGCGCGGTCCACGGCCGAGGTGCTGCGGGTGGCGGCCTCCCTGTCGATGCCGGGCTTCTCGCCGGACGGGCTCGCCGTCTTCGGCGTGGCCGGCGAGCGGCTGACGGTGATCGGGCACCACGGGCACAGCGAGGGCGACGAGGGCCCGTTCTCCTCGATGTCGCTCGACACGGACTATCCGGCGGCGGAGGTCGTACGGACCGGGCGGGCGATCTATCTGCCGACGCCGGAGGAGTACCTGCGGCGGTTCCCCATGACGTGGCCGCTCGCGCAGCGGTTCGGGCGCCGCTCCTGGGCCTTCGTGCCGCTCGTCGTCGCCGGGCGGACGATGGGGGCCTGGATGGCGGCCTTCAAGCACCCGGTGGCGTTCACGCCCGACGAGCGGTCCGTGCTGACGACCGTCGCGCGGATGCTCGCGCAGGCCCTCGCACGCGCGGGCGTGGCCGAGTCCGAGCGCGAGCTGTCGCTCGGACTCCAGCGGACGATGATGCCGGTCCTCGGCCCCGGCATCCCCGGCATCCAGGTCGCCGCGCGGTACGTGCCGACCGGCGGCGGGCTCCAGGTGGGCGGCGACTGGTACGACATGATCCGGCTGCCCGGCGGCACCTCCCGCACCGGTGGGAGCGGTCCGGGCCGGATCGCGCTCGTCATCGGCGACGTGCAGGGGCACGACGTGCGGGCGGCCGGTCTGATGGGACAGCTGCGGATCGCCCTGCGCGCGTACGCCTCCGAGGGCCACCGGCCGGACGCGGTCCTCTCCCGCGCCTCCCGGTTCCTGTACGGGATCACCGACGGGGACGACGGCGACGGCGGGGAGGGCGGCGGTCCGCGTTTCGCCACCTGTCTCTACCTGGAGGTCGACCTGGAGACCGGGGCCGTCGACATCGCGCGGGCCGGGCATCCGGATCCGGCGGTACGGATGAACGACGGAACGGTTCTCCTCAGGCCCACGGCCGGCGGGCTGCCGCTCGGCATCGACCCCGACACCGACTACCCGACGACCCGGCTCACGCTGGACCCCGGCGAGACCCTCATGATCTGCACCGACGGGCTCCTGGAGACCGGCGGGCACGACCTGGACAGCGGCTGGGAGCGGGTACGGGCGCTCCTGGAGTCCCACGACGGCGAGGACCTGGAGGGGCTCGCCGACGCGCTCGTGGAGGCCGTCCACGGGCCCGGCTCGCACCACACGACGGGCCCGCTCGCCGACCGCCGCGAGGACGACATCGCCGTCCTGCTGCTCTCCCGCCGGCCCGCCGGCACCGTACGGGAGGCCCCCCGCCGCACCCTGATGTCGATCGCCCAGGCCGAGCCGGAGCGGATCGCGGAGGCCCGCGAGCAGGTCCGGCAGCTGCTGCACGACTGGTCGGACGAGGACCAGCTGGACTCGGCGGTCCTGATGGTCTCCGAGATGGTCACGAACGTCCTCGTCCACACCGACGGCGACGCGCTGCTCGTCGCCGAGGTGGCGTGCGGCGAGAAGTCGCGGCGACTGCGGGTGGAGGTCTCGGACGGGAGCGACGAGCTGCCGCACAAGCGGCACCCGGGGGAGATGGCGTCGAGCGGGCGGGGACTGGTCCTCATGGAGATGCTCGCGGACGCGTGGGGGGTGGACCCGCGGGGCGAGGGCAAGGCGATCTGGTTCGAACTGAACGAGCCGGAGTCGGGAGACGGCTGCTGCCGGTAGCCCCCCGTTGTGGGCATGCGTTCCGCCGGGGCGGTGCCCACCCCCCGTTGTGGGCATGCGTTCCGCCGGGGCGGAACGGGTGGGCACAACGGAACGGCGCCCTTGCCGGCGCCAGAGGCTCAAGCGCCCTGACCCGCACCACCCGCTCGGTGCCATGGGGTGCGGGTCCAGGCGCGGAACGCGGAGGCGCCGCGAGAGGGCGCCGTCCCGTGTGCCCACCCGTCCCGCCCAGCGGGACGATTGCCCACACGGGGGTGGGCCGGGGCACCGCCCCGCCGGGCGCGGGCCCCACACGGGGGTGGGCCGGGGCACCGCCCCGCCGGGCGCGGGCCCCACACGGGGGTGGGCCGGGGCAGCGCCCGCCCAGGCGCGGGGCTCGTAGTCGGCGCAGACTGGTTTCGTACGGTCGCGCGGGGGACCTCGGAGCGCGTCATGGACACCCACAAGGTCGGCAGCGACACCACGGTGATCGCCGACAGTCTCGAGATCCCGGGCATCGGGCACGTCCCCGTCAACGCCTACGTCCTCACCGCCGCCGAACCCGTCGTCGTCGACACCGGGCTCTCCGTCGAGGACCGCGACTTCGTCGCCACGCTCGCCGGGGTGATGGACCCGGCCGATGTCCGCTGGATCTGGCTCACCCACCCCGACCGGGACCACACCGGCGGGATCTTCCCACTGCTCGAAGCGGCTCCACGCGCGCGCGTGGTCACGACCTTCCTCGGCTTCGGGATCATGACGACCGAGCGGGCGCTGCCGATGGACCGGGTGTACTTCCTCAACCCGGGCCAGTCCCTCGACGTCGGCGACCGGGCGCTGCACGCCTTCCGGCCGCCGCTCTTCGACAGCCCGGCGACCGTCGGCTTCTACGACGACCGGACCCGGATCTGCTTCAGCTCCGACTGCTTCGGCGGCCCGATGCCGAGCGCCGAGATCGCCGAGAGCGGGCACGCGAGCGATCTGAAGCCGGAGGAGCTGCGGCGGGCGCAGCTGCTGTGGGCGACGCTCGACAGCCCGTGGGTGCACGTGGTGGACCCGGAGAAGTACCGGGCGACGCTCGCGCCGCTGGCGGAGCTGAACCCGGAGATCGTGCTGTGCACGCATCTGCCGCCGGCCGTGCGGATGACGGACCGGATGCTGGAGACGGTCGCGGCCGCCCCGGACGCCGACCCGTTCGTCGGCCCCGACCAGGCGGCGCTCGAACAGCTCCTGGCCTCGTTCGAGCCGGGCGGTCTCGCGCCTGCCTAAGGGGCGTCGGCGGGTGCGCCGTACCTCGTACGCAGCTCCCCCAGGATCCCCGTCGCCGCGGCCGTCAGCGGTACGGCGAGCAGCATGCCGAGCACGCCCGCGACGGACGCCCCGGCGGTGATCGCGAGCATCACGACCGCCGGGTGCATCTGCACGGTCCGGCTCTGGACGAGGGGCTGGAGGACGTGGCCCTCGATGACCTGGACGGCCAGGACGATGCCGAGCACCCACAGCGCGATGACGAAGCCCCGGTCGGCGAGGGCGACGAGGACGGCGACCGCGCCGGAGAGGAAGGCGCCGAGGTACGGGATGTAGGCGGTGACGAAGACGAGCGCGGCGAGTCCGACCGCGCCGGGCACGTCGAGGACGACCAGGCCGATGCCGATGAGGACGGCGTCGACGAGCGCGACGAACGTCGTGCCGCGCATGAAGCCCTCGACGGCCTCGAAGGCACGGCGCGCCATGGCCTCGACGAGGTCGCCGCCGGCGCGCGGGGCGAGGGAGCGCAGGGCGCCGGCGGCCCGGTCGGAGTCCTTCAGGAAGAAGAAGATGAGGAGCAGGGCGAGGACGGCGGTGGCGAGCATCTGGCCGACGACGCTGAGCCCGCTGATGACTCCGGAGGCGGCGGTGCCGCCGAACTCCCTGAGGAGCTTCTCGGCGTTGCCGGCGAGGTCGTCGAGGGAGGTGCCGGCCGCGCCGAGGTGCTTGGCGATGTCGCCGGCGGCCTGCCGGAGCGAGGCGACGATCTGGTCGCCGGTGTCGATGAGGGCGACGACGACGATGTACGTGGCGCCGCCGACGACCACGAGGACGGCGACGACCGTGAGCGCGGCGGCGAGTCCCTTGCGGACCCTCATGCGGACCAGGCGCCGGTGGAGCGGTCCTAGGAGGGCGGTGCCGAGGATCGCGAGGAGGACGGGGGTGACGGCCGTCTTGAAGACGACGCAGAGCCAGATGAAGACGGCGGCGACCCCGGCGGCGAGGAGCAGGACGACGCACCAGGCGGCGAACCGGCGGGCGGGTTCGGGGAGGAGCGGCGCTCGGCTGGTCTGCACCTCATCACCGGACCATGCCCGTCGGCGCGTCGTCGCCCGCTGACGGGCCGTACGGGTGACGTGCCGTCATCGGGCGTGGCGAGGCGGTACGGGTCGGGGCCGGGCGCCCCGTACCGTACCGCCCGCGTCGTGCGGTCCCGCCGCTACTCGCCCATGCCGTGGACCGCCGGGATCGTGCCGAGGCGGCCGGCCTGGAAGTCCTCGAAGGCCTGGCGGAGTTCGGCCTGGGTGTTCATCACGAAGGGGCCGTAGTGGGCCATGGGCTCACGGATCGGCTGTCCGCCGAGGAGCACGACCTCCAGGTCGGGGGTGTTCCCGTCCTGCTTCTCGTCGGCGCGGACGGTGAGCGCGCCGCCCTTGCCGAAGACGGCGGTCTGGCCCATGTGGATCGGCCGCCGTTCGGCGCCGACCGTGCCGCGGCCGGCGAGCACGTACGCGAGGCCGTTGAAGTCCTCGCGCCAGGGCAGGCTGATCTCGGCGCCGGGGCGCAGGGTGGCGTGGATCATCGTGATCGGGGTGTGGGTGATGCCGGGCCCCTGGTGGCCGTCGAGCTCGCCGGCGATGACGCGGAGCAGCGCGCCGCCGTCGGGGGAGGTGAGGAGCTGGACCTGGCCGCCGCGGATGTCCTGGTAGCGGGGGGCCATCATCTTGTCGCTCGCGGGCAGGTTCACCCAGAGCTGGAGGCCGTGGAAGAGGCCGCCGCTGACGACGAGGGACTCCGGCGGGGCCTCGATGTGGAGGAGGCCGGAGCCGGCGGTCATCCACTGGGTGTCGCCGTTGGTGATGGTGCCGCCGCCACCCTGGGAGTCCTGGTGGTCGAAGGTGCCGTCGATGATGTAGGTGACGGTCTCGAAGCCGCGGTGGGGGTGCCAGGGGGTGCCCTTGGGCTCTCCGGGCGCGTACTCCACCTCACCCATCTGGTCCATCATGATGAACGGGTCGAGGTACTGGTAGTTGATCCCGGCGAACGCGCGGCGCACCGGGAATCCCTCGCCCTCGAACCCCGAGGGGGCCGTGGTGACGGCGAGCACGGGGCGGGCGACGGCGTCGGCGGTGGCGGCGACGCGCGGCAGGGCGAGCGGGTTCTCGACAGTCACAGCGGGCATGACCGGACCTCCTTGGGTGCGACCTTGTACGACCACTTTAGTTGAACGCTGAACTTTCTGCCACCCAGAACGCGGAACCGTTCCGCGTCATTCCCGGGCATCCCGTCCGGACGGCCGAAAGCCGCCCACCCGTCCGAGTGAGCCACGCCCCCGCGCCCCCGGCCACTCGGGCACGCTGTCTCCGCCGGGCAGACCACCGGCACCCCGACGGCCCCTGAAGGAGCCCGCATGTCGTACTACCCGGAGCACCTGAAGTACTCGAAGGACCACGAGTGGGTGGAGGTGACGGGCGACAGGCGCGTGCGCGTCGGCATCACCGACTTCGCGCAGAAGCAGCTCGGCGACATCGTCTTCGTGGACGTCACGGCGGTGGGCCGCGACATCGAGGTGGGGGAGGAGTTCGGCACCGTGGAGTCGGTCAAGTCGGTGAGCGTGCTGTACGCGCCCGTCGCCGGCCGGGTGACGGCCAAGAACCCCGAGCTCGACGGCGAGCACGAGCTGGTCAACTCCGACCCGCACGGCGACGGCTGGATCATCGAGATCGAGACGTCCGGCAGCGGCATGCCGGCCGGACTGCTCGACGCCGCGCAGTACGCGGACCACATCGCGGCGGAGGCGGAGTAGGCCGCACGGGCAACGGGCGGGCCCGGCGACCCCCGAAGGGGTGCCGGGCCCCGCCCGTACACGTCCGTGCGGCCGCGTGCGCGCCTCTGCACCTCCGCGCTTCCGCGTCTCCGCGCTTCCGCGCTTCCGCGCTTCCGCGCCTCCGTCAGCCGTACGACTCAGCCGTACATCCGTCGCATCGCGAAGTCGACCATCTGCTCCACGGCCTTCGCGTCGAAGACCATGCGGTGGTCGCCCTCCATGTCGAGGACGAAGCCGTAGCCGGTCGGCAGCAGGTCGATGACCTCGGCGCCGGTGATGACGAAGTACTTCGACTCCTTGCCCGCGTACCGCCGCAGCTCCTTGAGCGAGGTGAACATCGGGATGACCGGCTGCTGGGTGTTGTGCAGGGCCAGGAAGCCGGGGTTGTCGCCGCGCGGGCAGTAGACCTTCGAGGTGGCGAAGATCTGCTGGAAGTCCTCGGCGGCGAGGGTGCCGGTCGTGAAGGCGCGTACGGCGTCGGCGAGGGAGGGCGGCGAGGGCTCCGGGTAGAGCGGGGGCTGCTGCTGGGCGTAGCCGCCGCCCTGCATACCGGCCTGCATACCGCCCTGCATTCCGGCCTGCGGCGGGGCGTACTGCCCCTGCTGGGGCGGTGCGTACTGCTGCTGGGCACCCGGGTTCTGCTCGTAGCCGTACATGGGCCCCAGCCTATCGAGACGCGTTCGCGCACCTCTACAAGTCGGGGCATGGAGGGGACTCCAGGAGGGGGGGTGGCCGTCCGCCGGCACACGGGACGGACGCTCGATCACCCACCGTAGCGGATCGGTTACGCATCACACCCCGCTCGCCGGGATTCTTCACCCCTTCGTCGACGAGCCCCCGACCTCCGTTGACCACGGCGGTTGACGTCACGGACGTCACAGATGGCCGGATAGGGGTTGCTTCTTATTACCGGTGGGTAGCATCATCGGAGAGAGCGTGTTGCTACTCGCTGGTACGTGTACGAGGAACCTCCCTCCCCGAGCCTTACGGAGCCGTCGCCATGGGGCACTACAAGTCGAATCTCCGCGACATCGAGTTCAACCTCTTCGAGGTCCTCGGCCGCGACAAGGTGTACGGCACCGGTCCGTTCGAGGAGATGGACGTCGACACCGCCAAGAGCATCCTCGACGAGATCCGCCGCCTCGCCGAGAACGAGCTCGCGGAGTCCTTCGCCGACGCCGACCGCAACCCGCCGGTCTTCGACCCGGAGACCAACACCGCCCCGGTCCCCGCCACCTTCAAGAAGTCGTACAACGCCTTCATGGAGTCCGAGTACTGGCGCCTGGGCATCCCCGAGGAGATCGGCGGCACCGTCTCCCCGCGCTCCCTCATCTGGGCCTACGCCGAGCTGCTCCTCGGCTCGAACCCGGCCATCTGGATGTACTCCTCCGGCCCGGCCTTCGCCGGCATCCTCTACACCGAGGGCAACGAGGCGCAGAAGAAGGTCGCCCAGATCGCCGTCGAGAAGCGCTGGGGCTCCACCATGGTCCTCACCGAGCCCGACGCGGGCTCGGACGTCGGCGCCGGCCGCACCAAGGCCATCCAGCAGGAGGACGGCTCCTGGCACATCGAGGGCGTCAAGCGCTTCATCACCTCCGGTGAGCACGACATGGAGGAGAACATCCTC
Source organism: Streptomyces sp. NPDC002825 (assembly GCF_040295385.1). Lineage (NCBI taxonomy): Bacteria > Bacillati > Actinomycetota > Actinomycetes > Kitasatosporales > Streptomycetaceae > Streptomyces > Streptomyces sp. NPDC002825. Next base: position 149,496 of record NZ_JBEOVH010000001.1, on the reverse strand, counting down.
CACTACGTCCTCGCCCGCCCCGAGGGCGCCGGCCCCGGCACCAAGGGCCTGAGCCTCTTCCTCGTCCCGAAGTACGAGTTCGACTGGGAGACCGGCGAGCTGGGCGCCCGCAACGGCGTCTACGCCACCAACGTCGAGCACAAGATGGGCCTCAAGGCCTCCAACACGTGCGAGATGACCTTCGGCGACCAGCACCCCGCCAAGGGCTGGCTGATCGGCGACAAGCACGACGGCATCCGCCAGATGTTCCTCATCATCGAGTTCGCCCGCATGATGGTCGGCACGAAGGCGATCTCCACCCTCTCCACGGGCTACCTCAACGCCCTGGAGTACGCCAAGGAGCGCGTCCAGGGCACCGACCTGGCCAACTTCATGGACAAGGCCGCCCCCAAGGTCACCATCACGCACCACCCCGACGTCCGCCGCTCGCTGATGACGCAGAAGGCGTACGCCGAGGGCATGCGCTCCCTCGTCCTCTACACGGCCTCCGTGCAGGACGAGATCGCGGTCAAGGAAGCCGCGGGCGAGGACGCCAAGGCGCTGCACGGCCTCAACGACCTGCTCCTGCCGATCGTCAAGGGCTACGGCTCCGAGAAGGGCTACGAGCAGCTCGCGCAGTCGCTCCAGACCTTCGGCGGCTCCGGCTTCCTCCAGGAGTACCCGATCGAGCAGTACATCCGGGACGCCAAGATCGACACCCTCTACGAGGGCACCACGGCCATCCAGGGCCAGGACTTCTTCTTCCGCAAGATCGTCCGCGACCAGGGCGCCTCCCTGAACGCGCTGTCCGAGGAGATCAAGAAGTTCCTCGCGGTCGGCACCGGCGGCGAGGAGCTGGCCGGCGCCCGCGCCGCGCTCACCAAGGCGGCCGTCGACCTCGAGGCCATCGTCAAGAAGATGCTCGACGACCTCATGGCCACCGGCGAGGACGTCAAGAACATCTACAAGGTCGGCCTCAACACCACCCGCCTGCTGCTCGCCTCCGGCGACGTCGTCGTCGGCTACCTGCTGCTCCGCGGTGCCGCCGTGGCCGCCGAGAAGCTGGCCGAGGGCGCCACGGGCAAGGACGTCCCCTTCTACCAGGGCAAGATCGCGGCCGCGAAGTTCTTCGCCGCCAACGTCCTGCCCGGCGTCTCCGCCGAGCGCGCGCTGGCCGAGGCCGTCGACGGCTCGCTGATGGACCTGGACGAGGCCGCGTTCTAGGACGCACCTCGCTCCGCAGACACGGCCCGTCCCCGGGGAGGGGGGCGGGCCGTTCTGCTTTTTCTGGGGGCTCGTTCGCCAGGTCCACGGGGGTGCCGACGGCCCCTCACGGCCCCGTTCCCTTTTTCCGGGGTCCCGTATTCGGATTCCGGTCCCTGCGTAAGGTGAACCCATGAGCAGCGCAGCTTCCCGTCCCACCGCCGGTCCGTTCGACCGCGGCCACACCGACGACCTCATGGCCTTCCTGACGGCCTCCCCCTCGCCGTACCACGCGGTGGCGAGCGCCGCCGAGCGGCTCGAGAAGGCCGGCTTCCGCAAGGTCGAGGAGACCGCGGCCTGGGAGGGGACGAGCGGCGGGAAGTACGTGATCCGCGGCGGCGCGATCATCGCCTGGTACGTGCCGGAGGGCGCCACCGCCCACACCCCGTACCGGATCGTCGGCGCCCACACCGACTCCCCCAACCTGCGCGTCAAGCCGCAGCCCGACATGGGCGCCCAGGGCTGGCGCCAGGTCGCCGTCGAGATCTACGGCGGCACGCTGCTCAACACCTGGCTCGACCGCGACCTCGGCCTCGCCGGCCGGCTCACCCTCCGCGACGGCAGCCACCACCTCGTCAACGTCGACCGGCCGCTGCTGCGCGTGCCGCAGCTCGCCATCCACCTCGACCGCCAGGTCAACGACGGCCTCAAGCTCGACCGTCAGCGCCACATGCAGCCCATCTGGGGCATCGGCCAGGTCCACGAGGGCGACCTGATCGACTTCGTCGCCGCCGAGGCCGGCGTCGACGCCGAGGACGTCACCGGCTGGGACCTCATGGTCCACGCCGTCGACGCCCCCGCGTACCTCGGCCGCGACCAGGAGCTCCTCGCCGGACCGCGCATGGACAACCTCATCTCCGTCCACGCCGGCGTCGCCGCGCTCGCCTCCCTCGCGGGCCGCGACGACCTCCCGTACATCCCGGTCCTCGCCGCCTTCGACCACGAGGAGAACGGCTCCGAGGCCGACACCGGCGCCCAGGGCCCCCTCCTCGGCAACGTCCTGGAGCGCTCCGTCTACGCCCGCGGCGGCTCCTACGAGGACCGGGCCCGCGCCTTCGCCGGCACCGTCTGCCTCTCCTCCGACACCGGCCACGCCGTCCACCCCAACTACGCGGAGCGCCACGACCCGACGCACCACCCGCGCGTCAACGGCGGCCCGATCCTCAAGGTGAACGTCAACCAGCGGTACGCCACCGACGGCAGCGGCCGCGCGGTCTTCGCCGCCGCCTGCGAGAAGGCGGGCGTGCCCTGGCAGTCCTTCGTCTCCAGCAACGACATGCCCTGCGGCACCACGATCGGCCCGATCACCGCTGCCCGCCACGGCATCTCGACCGTCGACATCGGCGTCGCGATCCTCTCCATGCACAGCGCCCGCGAACTGTGCGGCGCGGACGACCCGTACCTCCTCGCGAACGCACTGGTCGCGTTCCTGGAGGGCTGAGCGAAACATCCGCGAAAGCCCCGGGCTGACAGCGTGGCCCTCATGGAACGTCATGAGGGCCCGCCCCGGGGGAAGTTCGCCGTCGCTCTCACCGCCGCCGTGGTGCTCGCCACGGCGGCGGGAGGAGCCGTGATCGCGCGCTACGACGACGACCCGCCGTGGGGCACGGACATCGCGTACGAGGGCGGCTATCTCCAGGCCGTACGGATCGTCAGGTGGCGCCCCCTGCGCGAGGGGGAGTGCGCCGACATGGAACGGCAGGGGATGGGCGGCGACCGGGCCGTGCACGACCCGGCGGCCTGGGTGGAGGGGTGCCTGGACGGGGCCGCGGGGCGCCCGTCCAGGAACCAGGGGATCGTCCGCTGACTAGCCGTCCATGCCGGCGAGGATCAGCGGGAGCCGGGCGACGCCGTCGGCCGTGACCTTCACCGGAACACCCCAGTCCTGCTGGTGGACGTGGCAGGCGGGGTACTCGTTGGCCGGGTCGTCGTCGCAGGACGCGGCCATGGCGGAGACGTGGAGCACGCCCTCGGTGATCTCGGGGTTGAGGTCGAGCTCGCGGAAGAGATCGGTCCCGGTCCCCTCACCGCCGAGGAGCAGCTCCGGCGGGGTCGAGGAGACCAGGAGCCGGGTGGAGGGCCCGTACCGCTCGTCCAGCTTCTGCCCGGTCGGCGCCTGGAAGACGACGTCGAGGCGGAGGCGGCCCGGGGCGACCTCGGTGGCCTCGCGCTGCGTCCGGTAGGCGGCGGCCTCGACCCGGACGGCCTCCTCGGGCAGCCGCAGCCGGGTCAGCCGGTGCCGGGCGGACTCGACGACGACGATCTCGTCCCCGACGAGCACGGCGTCGCTGGGCTCACGCAGATCGGTGGCGAGGGTGGTGACCTCGCCGGTGGCCGGGTCGAAGCGGCGCAGGGCGTGGTTGTACGTGTCGGAGACGGCGACCGAGCCGTCGGGCAGGGCGGTCACGCCGAGCGGGTGCTGGAGCAGGGCCTGGTCGGCGGAGCCGTCGCGGTGCCCGAAGTCGAAGAGCCCGGTCCCGACGGCGGTGTGCACGACTCCGTCCGTATCGATCCAGCGGACGGCGCTGGTCTCGGAGTCGGCGATCCACAGCCGGTCCTCGGTGGCGGCGAGCCCGGAGGGCTGCGCGAACCAGGCCTCGGCGGCGGGCCCGTCGACGAGCCCCTCGTTGGTGGTGCCGGCGGCGACCTCGACGGTCCCGGTCCCGGGGTCGTACGTCCACAGCTGGTGCACACCGGCCATGGCGATCCACACCTTGCCCTGCCACCAGGCGACGTCCCACGGCGAGGACAGGTCGACGTCGAGGGCGGGCCCGGAGGTCGGGGACCCCTGCCACCACTGCTTCCCGGTGCCGGCGACGAGCTCGATCGCACCGGTGCCGGGGTCGTACGTGCGCAGGGCGTGGTTCACGGTGTCGGCGACGACGACCTTGCCGCCGGGGAGCAGCGCGAGCCCCTGGGGCTCCCGGAAGATCCCCTCCCCGATCCGCCGCACGACGGTCTCGCCGTCCTCGGCGAGCTCGACGAGCTGGTGCCGGGTGGTGTCGGAGACGAGGAAGTTCCCGCCCTCCAGCACGACGGCCTTCCCGGGGAACCGCAGATCGGTCGCGACGGGCTCGGGCGCCACGTACGGCCCGTCGCCGCGCCGCAGCGTCCCCTTGGCCTCGTGCTCGGCCTCCAGCTCCTCGACGAGCGTCCGGATGGCGTTGGCGTGCCCCTCACCGGCGTGCTGGGCGACGACGTACCCCTCGGGGTCGATGACGACGAGCGTCGGCCACGCGCGCACGGCGTACTGCTTCCAGGTCGCGAGCTCAGGGTCGTCGAGCACGGGGTGGTGCACCTCGTACCGCTCGACGGCGTCGACGACGGCCTGATGCTCGGCCTCGTGCACGAACTTCGGCGAATGCACCCCGACGATCACGAGCGTGTCGCGGTGCTTCTCCTCCAGGTCCCGGAGCTCGTCGAGGACGTGCAGGCAGTTGACACAGCAAAACGTCCAGAAATCGAGCAGAACAATCTTTCCTCGCAGATCGGCGAGGGTCAGTTCTTCTCCACCCGTGTTCAGCCAGCCGCCCTTGCCGATCAGCTCGGGGGCGCGGACACGGGCACGTCGGGGCGCGGGGGTGGGCGCGGAGTCGTTCATGGTTCAAGGGTGCCGTACGGGTGGAAAACCGGGGCCGGGTGGGGGGACGGGGCGTGTCCTGGGTGGGGGCGGGGTGGGGGCGGGCGGTGGCATGGGGCGCATGACGTGTGCGGGCAGGTCATCGGACTATTACCTCCGTCGGGTGAGCAGTGGGCTGCTCGTGGTGGCGCTGCTCCTGCTCCCCGGAGCCGTCGCCCGGGCCGGGGGCGCCGGGGACGGGGCGCTGCGGATGACCGTGACCGTGAACGGGCGGGCCGGCGGCGGGGCGCGGCCGGCGGCCGTACGGGTCGGGGCGCAGGTCGTGAAGCGGTACCGGCTCGTGAACCACGGCGAGGCGCATCTGTACGGGGTCCGCGTCCTCGATCCCGGCGTGCCCGGTGGGGCCGTGTCCTGTCCCCGGCGGCCGCTCGCCGCGCTCGGGGAGATGGAGTGCGTCGCCCGGTTCCCGGCCCTGGCCGGGGCGCGCCTCGCCGCCGCCCGGGCCGAGGGCGACATCCCGTCCCTCGGGCGGCGCGTCCACGCCGTCGCCCGCTCCGGGTACACCGGGGTCTCCGGCGGCCTCGCGCTCGCCGAGCAGGTCTCCGTCGGGGGTGGCGGGGGGCGGGCTGTCTCCGCCGCGAGGGCCGCGATCGTCACCTACGTCGTGACCAACCGCGGCAACCGGCCCGTCCACTCCGTCCGCGTCGAGGACCCCGCCCTGCGCCTCGGGCCCGGGGCCGTCCGCTGTGGCGGGGCCGCCGCCCTCCTCCCGCCCGGCGCCTCGGTCCGCTGCAGCGCGACCGTGCGACGCCCGCCCGGCACCCATCGGAGTACCGGGCTCGCCGGCGGCAGCGATCGGGTCTCGACCTTCGACGCCGGGGGGCGGCTCGTTCCCGCGCCGCTCCTCACCGCTCGTTCCTCCGCTGTTTTCACGATCGCTTCGGGTGGGGGAGCTGGAGTGGGTGGGGCTCCTGGGGCTGCTGCGGGGAGGGGGCGTGTGGGTGCCGGGGGCGGCGTCGACGGTGCCGGAGGCGCGGCCGGGGTGGCCGGCGTGGGTGGGGCTGTGGGGGCTGGTGGGACTGCGGGTGTGGCTGGGGCCGCCGGGGCTGCGGGTGTCGCTGGGGCCGCCGGAGCTACTGGTGGCGCCGGGGCCGCGGGTGTCGCCGGGGCCGGTGCCGTGCCCGGGGGCTCCACGCCTCCCCCCGTACCCCCCGCGCCCTCCCGGAACGCGGCCGCCGCCCCCGTACCCGTACCCCCGTCCGTCGCTGTGACCGGCCATCCCGAGCGGCCGCGTGTCGTCGCCGGGGCCGACGACGAGGGGTTTCTCGGGAGGGTGCAGCGGCGGGCCCGGGAGGCGCGGGAGTTCGGGGTCGTCGGGATGCTGTTGCTGCTGTTGATCCCGGCCGCCGTCGCGGCCGCCCTGCTCGGCAGCCGGGGGGTCTGACCGTGGCGCTGTTCGAGACGCTCGTCGTCACCCTCGGCGTCGCGTTCGTCGCCGCCCTCGCCGTCGTCGCCAAGACCAGGCTCTTCCCGTCCGGCGAGGACGAGGAGCCGCGCGAGGACGTCGCCGAGTACATCGCCATGATGGTGTCGGTGCTGTACGCCGTGGTGCTCGGGCTCTGTCTGGTGTCCGTCTGGGACACCCGTACCGAGGCCGCCGACAACGTCCAGGCCGAGGCGAGCGCCCTGCACCAGACGTACCTCCTCGCGGACGCGCTCCCCGCCGCCCAGCGGCAGCCGCTGCGGAACGCGGCCCGTACGTACGCCGATCACGTCGTCGACGTCGAGTGGCCGGCGATGGCGGAACGCGAGCCGCTCGACACGTCGGGCTGGCAGCTGCTCGCCCGGCTCCGGAAGGCGGGCGAGGTGGGGAACTCGGCCAAGGTGCCGGAGCAGATCGCGGCCCAGGAGGTCCTCGCCCAGCTCGGCTACGTCGACGACGCGCGGCGCGGCCGTGAGGCGGCGGCGCAGGAGCGGCTGTCGCCCGTGCTGTGGACGGGGCTGATCATCGGGGGCGCGCTGACGCTGGCGTTCATGTTCCTCTTCGGGATCAAGAGGAGTACGACGCACGTGGTGATGGTGATGGGCCTGTCCGGGTTCATCGCCTTCACCGTGCTGCTGATCCATCAGCTGGACTCGCCGTTCGGCGCGACGCTCGGGGCGTCGCCGGACGCGTTCACCCGCTACTTCGGGTGAGAATCCCCCGGCGCCGGGCAGACATGGGCGCGTGAAATATCTCGTACGGGACAAGATCTTCGCGATCGGCGACGACTACTGGATCGAGGACGAGCAGGGCCGCCACGCCTTCCTCGTCGACGGCAAGGCCCTGCGGCTGCGCGACACCCTGGAGCTGAAGGACCCCGACGGGCAGGTCCTCGTCACGCTGCGGCAGAAGATGTTCAGCCTGCGGGACGCGATGACGATCGAGCGGGACGAGCGGCCGCTCGCGACCGTGCGCCGCAAGCGGCTCTCCCTGCTCCGCAACCACTACCGGGTGACGCTCGTCGACGGCACCGGCCTTGACGTCAGCGGCCGGATCCTGGACCGGGAGTTCACCGTCGAGTACGAGGGCGAGCTCCTGGCGCACATCTCCCGGCAGTGGTTCCACGTCCGCGAGACGTACGCGGTGAACGTGGTCCGGGAGGACGCGGACGCGGCGCTGCAGATCGCGGTCGCCGTGTGCGTCATCCGGATGGCCGAGCGGGAGCGGGAGGACTGAAGCCTCGTCCCGCCGGAGTTCGGCGCGATCAGGCTGACCTGCCCCCTCCCCCGAGAGTCGCTCGTCTCGGAGGTACGCGGCGGGCTGCTGCCGACCGCCTCCTTCCCGCGCCACCCACTTCTGGACCGGGTCCTCGTACTGAGCCGGGCTAGTCGGGCGTCGGTCCGTACGCCTCGAAGCCGATGACGTCCAGCGGGTCCTCGTGCGCGCGTGCGAGGCCGGGGAGGCCCTCCGTGCGGAGTTCGCCGCGCAGCCAGGCGAGGAGGGCGCCGGTGAGCGTGCCGGTGAGCGGCGGGCCCTGGCCGGCGTGGCGCGGGATGACGATCAGCGGCCAGTCGTCGGGGGTGGCACCCTCGGTGAGCCAGCACAGCTGGTCGCCGTCGATGGAGTCGGCGAAGGGCAGGAAGCCGCCGGGTTCGGGCCAGACGGCCAGCGGGTGGTACTGGGGGTAGTCGGCGCGCATGCCCCGGTAGGCGGCGCCGTACCACTGCTCCGTGCCCGCCAGGTCGTACCGCCGGGTGCCCAGCGGGGCCCTGAAGCGGAGCCACTGGGTCCATTCACCGGCCCCGTACGTCTCCATCAGGCGGACGTACTCGGTGGGGAGGCGGGTGCCGAGGCGCTCGTACAGCCACTCCCAGCTCTCCGAGCCGAGGTACGGCTCGGGGGGCGGCGGGATCAGTGCGGTGAGCGTGTCGAGGCCGGTGCCGCCGGAGGCGAGTGCGGCGCGCTGTTCGGGGGTCGGTTCGGGGCGGCGGGGCGGCGGGGTCCAGGCGGAGAGTTCGCCGCCCGCCATGCCGCTGCGGGCGAGGTGCGGGCGCAGGCCGTCGGAGACGAAGCCGGTGAGCGTGGGCAGGAGCGTGGTGCCGGGGCGCAGCCAGGGGTCCTTGCGGGCGCTCGCGAGGTCCTTCACGTGGACGACGACCGGCCACTCGTCCGGGTCGTCGGAGGCGGTCGTGTCCCAGTAGAGGGTGTCGGACATGCGGGTCTCGCCGAAGGGGAGGACGCCGGGGGCGTCCCGGCGGCCCTCCTCGACGAAGCTCCCGTAGTCGAAGAGACGCGCGTCGCCGGCGAAGGGGGTGTGCAGCCAGAGCCGTTCACCGATGTCGAGAGGCCCGTAAGCGGAGGCGATCGCCTTGTAGTCGGCGGGGAGACGCAGACCGAGCCACTCCTCGACGGCGTCCCAGTCGACGGGCGGGGCGGGCGCGGCCGGGGGCGGCCCGAAGAGCTCGGCGAAGGCGGCGAGGGCCGCCTTCTCCTGGTCGTTCACGGGCTGCCTCTCCACGAATCCGAAAGGGTTCAGGCGCGCCGGGCGCGCGGCGTCGCGAGGCCCAGGACGCGGTCCTTCAGCGCCGGGAACTCCTCCCTCGTCGTGCGGACCTTCGCCGGGTCCAGGACGACCCGCAGGATCTCCTCGTCCGGGCCGGCCTCCGCGAGGGTCTCGCCCCAGGGGTCGACGACGATCGAGTGCCCGGCCTGCTCCACGCCCGCGTGGGTGCCGGCGGTGCCGCAGGCGAGGACGTACGCCTGGTTCTCGACGGCCCGGGCCCTGGCGAGGAGCGTCCAGTGGGCGCGGCGGCGGGCGGGCCAGCCGGCCGGGACGACGAAGGCCTGGGCGCCCGCGTCGACGAGGCCGCGGAACAGTTCGGGAAAGCGCAGGTCGTAGCAGGTGCCGACACCGACGGTGAGGGTCGGCAGGTCGACGGTGACGAGGTCCTCGCCGGCGGCCATGAGGACGGCCTCGCCCTTGTCGAAGCCGAAGCGGTGGATCTTCCGGTAGGAGGCGACGAGTTCGCCGTCGGGGGAGAGGACGAGCGAGGTGTTGTAGAGCGCTCCGCCCTCCGCCTCGACGAAGGAGCCGGCGTGCAGCCAGACCCCGGCCTCGCGGGCGGCGGCGGCCATCGCCCGGTGGGTGGGGCCGTTCAGCGGTTCGGACTCGGCGGCGAAGAGGTCGGACGCGAAGGCGCCGACGGTCCACAGTTCCGGCAGGACGACGAGGTCGGCGCGGCCGGATTCCTCCCGTACGAGACGTGCCACGCGGGCGCGTCGGGCGTCGACCGGTTCGTCCGGGTCTACCGCGATCTGGATCAGCGAGGCGCGCACACTACCACCGTCCTGGCATTCGAGCCGTCAACACCGGCCTACGATCGTCACACGAAAGCACTGCCGGGGTGCCTTCGGGCAGCGTAACTTAGCGTCCGAGCCTCCCACCCAGTCGTGTTTTCAGCCCGCGCACCGAAGAACCGCCGAGGGGTCCCGTGACCGTCCATCCCAGCCTCCAGAACTACGCCGACGCCTGGACCCATTCCATCGAGGCGATAGCCGAGCTGGTGCAGCCGCTCGTGGAGGGCGAGTGGAACCGGCCGACCCCGTGCATCGGCTGGTCGGTGCGGGACATCGTGTCCCATGTGATCGGCATGGAGACGGAGATGCTCGGCGACCCGCGGCCGATCCACTCCCTGCCCCGCGACCTGTACCACGTGCGCAGTGACTTCGCGCGCTACATGGAGGTCCAGGTCGATGTGCGCCGGCACCACACGGCCCCGGAGATGACCTCGGAGCTGGAGTACATCCTCATCCGCCGGGCCCGGCAGCTCCGCAACGAGAACCGCTCCCCCGAGCATCTGATCCGCGCTCCCCTCGGCGCCGAGCAGTCCCTCGAACTGGCCTACCGGGACCGTGCCTTCGACGTGTGGGTGCACGAGCAGGACCTGCGGGCGGCGCTGGGCGTGCCGGGCAACCTGGACTCGGCGGGTGCGCTGGTGGCCCGGGACGTGCTCCTGGAGGCGCTGCCGAACGTGGTCGCGAAGGACGCCGGGGCGCCCGCGTCCTCGGCGGTGGTGCTCGACGTGACCGGTCCGGTGGAGTTCCTGCGGACGGTACGGGTCGACGCGGAGGGCCGCGGTTCGATCGACGGCGCGCCGTCCCTCGGCCCCGCGGTGACGCTGGCGACGGACTGGGAGACGTTCGTGCGGCTGGCCTGCGGCCGGGTCCGGCCGGCCGAGGTGGCCGACCGGGTCAAGATCGAGGGCGACGCGGACCTCGCGGCGGCGATCCTGGACAACTTCGCGGTGACGCCCCGGTAGACGTCCTCGGTCACACGGGTACGTGCACGGCCTCGACGCGGCTCGCGACGAGCCGTTCCCGTTCCCTGCGGTGGGTGCGGGCCTTGAGGCGCAGGATCTGCACGATGCCGAGGGTCTCCAGGACGAAGACCGAGGAGAACGCGATCCGGTAGTTGTCGCCGGTCGCGTCGAGCAGCACGCCCACGGCGAGGAGCGTCGTCATCGAGGCGACGAAACCACCCATGTTGACGATGCCGGAGGCGGTGCCCTGACGCTCCGGCGGGTTGGCCGGGCGGGCGAAGTCGAAGCCGATCATCGAGGCCGGTCCGCAGGCGCCGAGGACCAGGCAGAGGGTGACGAGCAGCCACATCGGCGCGTGGCCGGGGTACGCGAGGGTGGTCCCCCACAGCAGGGCGGTGGCCGCGACCGTGCCGAGGGCGAGCGGGGCGCGGGCCGCGTGGTGGCGGGCGATGATCTGCCCGTACGCGAGGCCGACGACCATGTTCGAGAGCACGACCAGGGTGAGCAGGGTCCCGGCGGTGGAGCGCGACAGGCCCTGGGCCTCGACGAGGTACGGCAGGCCCCAGAGCAGCAGGAACACCATGGCCGGGAACTGGGTGGTGAAGTGCACCCACATGCCCAGCCGGGTGCCGGGCTCGCGCCAGGACTCGGCGATCTGTCGGCGGACGAAGGCGGCGCCCGCGTGCGCGGCGGGCTCCGGCTCGTGCCCCTCGGGGTGGTCCTTGAGGAAGAGCAGCAGCAGCACGAGGACGAGGGCGCCGGCGAGGGAGCTGCCGACGAAGGTGGTCGTCCAGCCGAGGCCGTGCAGGGCGCGGGCGATGAAGACGGTGGAGACGAGGTTGCCGGCCATGCCGATGAGGCCGGCGAGCTGGGCGATCAGCGGGCCCCGGCGAGCGGGGAACCAGCGGCTGCCGAGACGCAGGACGCTGATGAAGGTCATGGCGTCGCCGCAGCCGAGGAGGGCGCGGGAGGCGAGGGCCGTGCCGTACGAGGGGGAGAGCGCGAAGCCCAGCTGGCCGACGGTGAAGAGGACGACGCCGAGGGTCAGGACCTTCTTGGTGCCGAGCCGGTCGACCAGGAGGCCGACGGGTATCTGCATGCCGGCGTAGACGAGCAGCTGGAGGATGGAGAAGGTGGAGAGCGCGGAGGCGTTGACGTCGAAGCGGTCGGCGGCGTCGAGTCCGGCGACGCCCAGGGACGTACGGAAGATGACGGCGACGAAGTAGACGGCGACGCCGACGCCCCAGACGAGAGCGGCGCGGCGGCCGCCGGGCGGATCGTCGGGGAGGCTGACCGGGCTCATCGGGCTTCACCCCGGACCAGGACCTTGACCCAGCTGAGGTGCTGGCGGACGCAGTGCGCGGCGCCCTCGACGTCGCCGGCCTTGATGCGGTCGAGGATCTCGGCGTGTTCGGTGATGTTCTTGGCGACGCGGTCCGGCTGGGACTGCATCACGGCGACGCCCATGCGCAACTGCCGGTCGCGGAGCTGGTCGTAGAGGCGCGCGAGGATCTGGTTGCCGGCGTGCCGGACGATCTCTGCGTGGAAGCAGCGGTCGGTGACGGCGACCTCGGCGAGGTCTCCGGCCTCGGCGCGCCGCTTCTGCTCCTCCAGGAGCTCTTCGAGGCGGGCGATCAGGCTCGCGGGCGCGGGCACGGCGCGGCGGACGGCGAACTCCTCGACGAGCAGCCGGGTCTCGACGACGTCGGCGATCTCCTGGGCGGAGACGGCGAGGACGAGGGCGCCCTTCTTCGGGTAGAGCTTGAGCAGCCCTTCCATCTCCAGCTTGAGCAGCGCCTCGCGGACGGGGGTCCTGGACACCCCGACGGCCTGGGCGAGTTCGCCCTCGGTGAGGAGGGTGCCTCCCTCGTAGCGCCGGTCGAGTACGGCCTGCTTGACGTGCATGTAGACGCGGTCGGCGGCGGGGGGCTGCTTGGTGGGCAGGGGGGCGGGACCGGCTGGCGCTGATGGCATGCGCACAGCATAGATACAACAGAGGTGCAAGAAAGGGCCCCGTCCACATCGTGGACGGGGCCGACGCCACGAACCGCTCGCGGACCGCGGACTCAGCCCGCGTTCTCGTAGCGGTAGTCGTAGTACTTCTCGCCCGCGACGAGAACGGAGGTGAAATGGACCGGAATTCCGTCCGCATTGCGCGGGACCTCCTGCGAGGTCTGCCGCGTGAAACCGAGCGAGACCCCCGGGACCACCGGATTCTCCGGATTCTCCGCGTCGACCGTCCAGCCCCGCTCCACCGCCCGCGCCAGGATCTCGTCGGCCGGGGCGCGGAAGACGTCCTCGCCGTCGAGCAGGACCCGGGTCGAGGTCTCCCGCCCCTCGCCCGGCCACCACAGCTCGATCGCCGTGACGGTGTTCTCCTCCTCCAGGAGCACCTCCACGCCCACCTTGTCGCACTTCGCCGAGATGGTCACCAGGACACGGTTGGGGCGGGTGCGGACCCGGGGCTCTCCCCAGGGCGACACGGCCGCGACCGCCTCGTCGAGCGTCATCCCGAGCCGCACCGGCCCGACACCGTGCGGGGGTTCGAGCAGCAGGTCCATTCCCCACCCACGCCTTTCTCTCTCAGGAGTTCCTATTTCAGGATGTCGTAGTCGATCGTCCAGCCGCGGTCTGCCAGCATTTTCTGGAATTTGCGGTTGTGTTTGAGGCTCTCGATCATATCGGCGATATGCGTGTCGTACTTGTCGCCGTAGAGGTCCCGGATCTCGTTGATGTCCATCATCATCGCCTCGTCCCAGCGCCCCGCGTCGATGAGCGCCCGCTGGTCGGCGCGCCACTGGTCGGCCTCCTTGCTGGAGCCGGTGCTCGTGACGGCGCGGTGGTCGTCGTACTCCATGCGGATCGCCGGACCCATGCCCGCGCCGCCGCTCTTCGTCTTCCGGAAGCCGGCCTGGTCGAGATGGGCGTAGGAGTCCTTCGCCGGGATGTGGTTGATCTCCATGTCGACGTCGGTGCGGCGCGTCCCGTCGTCGTTCTTGAGGTTCGCGGGCTGGAGTCCGCTGTACCAGCCGCCGTCCTCCGTGCAGCCCTTGGCGATCAGGCCCTCGGGGTCCATCCGGACGTGCGGGTTGAGCACGTACGCGACCGGGTTGGGCGCCGGGCCGAGGCCGAGCGGGTCGGGGCTGGTGTAGCGGGCGGTCGCCGGGTCGTAGTGGCGGTGCAGGTTGTAGTGGAGGCCGGTCTCCGGGTCGTCGTACTGGCCGGGGAACCGCAGCGGGGTGTACGCGACGGCGTCCCGGTTCCAGGTGGTGTGGCCCCACACGGTGGTCCGGCTGTGCCAGGCGACCTCGCCGTCCTCGTCGACGAGTTCGCTCGGGGTGCCGATGAGGTCCGTGACGATCGCGAAGAAGCGGCTCTCGTCGGTGTCCGTGCGCCGCTCCAGCTGGGCGAGCGGCCGGCGGCCGTCGTAGTCCCAGGTGAGCGCGGTGCCGTGGGCCGAGTCCGTCTGCTCGACGAGCCGGCTGCCGTCCCAGGTGAACCGGACCGACTGCACGACGGTCCGGCCGTCCTCCGCCATGCGGTGCTTGGCCGTGCGCCGGCCCAGCGGGTCATAGGCGTACGTCCACAGCGTGCCGTCCGGTGTCCGGCAGGCCGTCAGCCGGTCCTCGGCGTCCCAGGTGTAGTGCCAGGTCTCCGGCTTGCGGGAGAGCCGGGCCTTCTGGCGCAGCACCACGCGGCCCGCGGGGTCGTACTCGTAGCGGACCGCGCCGGCGGCGAGGACCCGGGTGCCGCCGTAGCTGCGCGCGCCCCGGCCCTCGTCCCGCAGCACCCGGTCCGGCCATTCGGCGTGGGTCTGGTTGCCCATGGAGTCGTAGGCGTACCGCTCCGACCAGTCGCCCCCGGTCACCTCGGTCGGGCGGCCCACCACGTCGAGTCCGAAGAGGGTGACGCGACCGGTCAGCCGGTCGGTGACCTCCTCCGGGCAGCCGTCGGCGCGGTAGGCGTAGCCGCGTGACCGCAGCTCGCCCCGGGGGCCGGTGAGGGTCTGTCCGGCCAGCCGGCCGGCGGCGTTCCACTCGGAGGCCAGCGTCACGGGCGAGTCGGCGTCGCCGAAGACCCGGCTGAGCTCGCGGCCCCGGGCGTCCCGGCCGAAGCGCAGCGCGTGCCCGCCGCTGACCAGCTCGGTGCGCTGCCCGGTGGCGTCGTAGGCGAAGGTCGACACCGCGCCGGTCGGCGTGGTGCGGCGCACCACCCGGCCCGCCGCGTCCCGCTCGTAGCGCAGGGTGCGGCCGTCGACGGTCTCGGCGAGGACCCGGCCGAGGGCGTCCCGTTCCAGGGTGAGGGTGGAGTCGGGGGCCGTGACCGAGGTGATCCGGCCGGCGGCGTCGTAGGTGTAGCGGGTGGTCCGGCCGGCGATCTCCTTGGTGAGGAGCCGGCCGCAGACGTCGTACGTGAGCGTGGTGGTGTCGCCGAGGGGGCCGGTGCGGGCGACGAGCCGGCCGCAGGGGTCGTAGGCGTAGCGGACGGTGCGGTCGTCGAAGTCGGTCTCGGCGACCAGCCGGCCGGCCGCGTCGTAGACGTACGTCCAGGTCAGCCCCTGGGGGCCGAGGACCTCGGTGAGCCGGAGCTCGGTGTCGTAGCGGAACTCGTAGCGGGCGCCGTCCGCGCCCGTGCGGGCCGTGAGCAGGTCGAAGTGGCCGTACTCGAAGCGGGTGGTGGCGCCGGTCGCGTCGGTGTGGGAGGCGCAGTTGCCCTCCTCGTCCCAGGTCCAGCTCTCGGTGCTGCCGTCGGGGCCGGTCAGGCGGGAGAGCCAGCCCTCCGGCGTCCACTCCATGGCGGTGACGGCGCCGGTGGGGTCGGTGCCGCGCACCGGGCGGCCGTAGGCGTCGCGGGCGACGGCGTAGGTGTGGCCGAGGGCGTCGGTGGCGGTGAGGGTGACGCCGGCGTCGTCGGTCGTGAAGCGTTCGGTGGCGCCGTCGGGGCCGGTGCGTGCGGTGAGCGCGCCGAAGGCGTCGTGGGTGAAGCGGGTCACCGCGCCGTCGGGGGCGAGGAGTTCGGTGCGGTTGCCGCGCGCGTCGAAGGTCTGGCGCCAGGTCGTGCCGTCCGGTCCGGTGACCGCCACCGGCAGGTGCAGGGCGTCGTAGGCGGTGGTGGCCTCGGTGCCGTCGGGGAAGCGGATGCGGGTGAGGTCGGCGTGGTCGTCCCAGGTGAAGTGGGCCTCGTTGCCGAGCGGGTCGGTGCGGGAGAGCAGGTTGTCGTGGCGGTCCCAGCTGCGCAGCACGGTGTTGCCGAGCGGATCGGTCTCGGCGACGACCTGGCCGAGTTCGTTGAGCCGGACGACCGCGACGGCCCCGGTGGAGTCGGTGAAGCGGGTGATGCGGTGTCCGGTGGCGGCGTCGGTCTCGTAGGCGAAGCGGGAGGAGAGGAAGCCGTCGGGGCCGATGGTCTCGACGACCCAGCCGGCGGCGTCGTACACGTACCGGTAGACGGCTCCCTTGCGGTCGGTCCAGGAGGTGACGCGGGCCTGGTCGTCGTAGGTGAACCGGAGCGGGCGGCCTGAGCAGTTGGTGACGGTGTCGAGGTTGCCGTAGGGGTCGTACCCGAAGGAGGCGAGGGTCTTGGCGCCGTCCGGGGCGTACAGGGAGAGGCCGGTGACCCGCCCGGCCTCCGGGTCGGTGAGGACGAGCGCGCGGTAGCCGCCCTCGTGGACGACGGAGGAGGGCAGGCCGTCGTCGCCGCGCTGGATGTGGACGACGTTGCCGTGGCGGTCCTCGAAGGAGCGGAGCCAGTAGTAGAGCGTGCCGCGGAAGGGGTTGCCCGTGTAGTGGCGGGTGATGCCGGCGTGCGGGTCGCGCATCGCGTACGTGACGTCGCCGAGCGCGCCCGCGTCGGCGAGGGAGAGCGGCAGCCGGGCACCCTCGACCGGCCACACCTCGTCGTCCTCGGCCTGCGGGAGCCTCGGGTAGACGAGGACGGAGCCGTCCTCGCGGGCCAGGAGCGCCCCGCCGCGGGGGTCGAGTTCGATGCGTTCGTCGAGGGTCGAGGCCCAGCTGCGGCCGAAGAGCTGGCCGTAGCGGTAGCCGGAGAGGTGGGTGCGGCGCAGGATCAGGGGCAGGACGCCGGGCAGGGCCAGGTCGGTCTGGGCGAGGATCATCTCGCCGGAGGCGATGTCGACGGGGTCGGTCGCGCAGCGGCGGGTGTTGACGGGGGTGCCCTTGCCCCGCGGGTCGTCCTTGGCGTCCTTCATCGAGTCGGGCTTCACGGCGGACGGGCCGCGCTTGTCGTTCGGGCCGCCGCCGGGGCCCTTGCCGCCGCCGTCCTCGTGCTTGCGGCGCTCGTTGGCGAGGCGGGCGCGCACGTCGTCGTCGTGGTTCTTGTGGTCGACGGAGATCTGCTTCACGGCCTTGGGGAGCGTCTTGCCGACGTGGTCGCCCATGGTCGTGGCGGACTTGGCGAGGGCGTCCATCGCCTTGTCAAGGACCGGGTCGAGGGCCTGGGCGATGGAGTCGCGGCCCCGCGTGCGGCCGTGGTGCGACCTGGCCTTGGTGAGCTTTCCGCTGGTCTTGCCGTGGATGGCGATGCTGACGCCGTTGAGCTGGGTGCCGGCGTGGTCGTGCTCGGCGTGGTCGATGGAGAAGCCCTTGCCGCCGCCGGGGCCGCCGCCCGAGCCGCCCGCGGAGGCGAGCTTCAGGGCGTCCTTGGAGGACTGCACGCCGTCCTTGAAGCCGTCCGCGCCCGCCTGCTTGGCCTGGTCGAGGTCGACCCCGTCCTGGAGGCCGAGGGCGGTGGCTCCGAGCTGGACGACGAGGTCGGCGGCGAGGTTCTCCAGGGCGGCGACGGCCGGCTCGGTCATCGCCGAGACGATGTAGGAGACCGCCTCCTCCATGCACTCCTTGATGAGGCGCTTGACCACTTCCTGGGTGGCGCGCATCGCGCCCGCGCCGATCAGCGCGGAGAGTCCGCCGGTGACGGGGATGAGGGAGAGGGCGATTCCGGCTTCCGAGGCCAGATAGCCGAGTTGGACCAGGGCCGCGCCCTTCATGACCTCGACGGCGGTCGCGGCGGCGTCGACGCCGCCGGCGATGGTGCGCGCCGCCGAGGCGATGTCCTTGATGTGCTTATCCTTGACTTTGCCCCAGTGACCGTTGAGGGCGTCGAGGGCCTCGCCGTGCCCGGAGGAGAGCAGCCGCTGCACATGGTTGTTGGCGAGCTGCCCGTCGTCCTCCAGGTCGGAGGCGAATTCCCGCAGGGCGTCCGCCATGTCCCGGTAGGCGTCCTCGTCCACATTGGGCCAGGCCACGCCTATGAGGTCGAGGAGCGTGTCCGCCCAGCCGGGCACCGTGACCGCCATGCTTCCCCCTGTGCGTCCGTGTGCTTCGTCTCGTTCGCGAAGCGGAACAGTCCTACCACGGAGAAGGACGCGGAAACGCATCCGGCGGTGGCAGGAGCCACCGCCGGATGTTTCACGTGAAACGGACGAACCTCGGCACTACGCCCAGGTGATGAGCCTCTTCGGGTTCTCCAGGATCGCGGCGACGTCCGCCAGGAACTTGGAGCCGAGCTCGCCGTCGACCAGGCGGTGGTCGAAGGAGAGGGCCAGCGTGGTGACCTGACGCGGCTTCACCTTGCCCTTGTGGACCCACGGCTGGAGCTTGATGGCACCGACCGCGAGGATCGCGGACTCGCCGGGGTTCAGGATCGGGGTACCGGTGTCGACGCCGAAGACGCCGACGTTGGTGATGGTGAAGGTGCCGCCCTGCATCGCCGCCGGGGTCGTCTTGCCCTCGCGGGCGGTGGCGACGAGCTCGCTCAGGGACTGCGAGAGCTCGGGCAGGGTCTGGGCGTGCGCGTCCTTGATGTTCGGCACGATCAGACCGCGCGGGGTGGCCGCGGCGATGCCCAGGTTCACGTAGTGCTTGAGGACGATCTCCTGCGCCGCCTCGTCCCAGGCCGCGTTGATGTCCGGGTTGCGCTTGACCGCGACCAGGACGGCCTTGGCGATGAGGAGGAGCGGGTTGACCCGCAGGCCCGCCATGTCCTTGTCGGACTTGAGCTCCTCGACCAGCTTCATCGTGCGCGTGATGTCGAAGGTCACGAACTCGGTGACGTGCGGCGCGGTGAAGGCCGAGCCGACCATCGCCGCCGCCGTGGCCTTCCGTACGCCCTTGATGGGGATACGGGTCTCCCGGGCGTCCGACGGGACGGCGGGGGCCGCCTGGACCGGAGCCGCGACCGGCGCGGGGGCCGCCACGGGGGCCGGGGCCTCGACGGCCGGCGCGGGCGCCGGGGCCGCCGCGCGGTGGACGTCCTCGCGGGTGATGATCCCGTCCGGGCCGGTCGGGGTGACCGACGCCAGGTCGACGCCGAGGTCCTTGGCGAGCTTGCGCACCGGCGGCTTGGCCAGCGGGCGGGCGGCCGCGGGGGCGTGCCCGTTCAGCTGCTCGGGGACCACCGGGATGGTGGCCTGGGCGGCGGCCGGAGCGGCCGTCGTCCTGCGGGCCCGGCGCTTCGTGGAGCTCGCGGCCACGCCGTAGCCGACGAGGACCGGCTGGCGGCCCTCCGGCTCCGGCTCGGCCACCGGCTCCTGCGCGGGGGCGGCGGCCACGGCCGGCGCCGCCGGCGCCTCGGGCTCGGCTCCGCCGCCCACGTTCACCGAGATGATGACCTGGCCGACGTCGACGGTCGTGCCCTCGGGGAACAGCAGCTCGTGGACCGTGCCGTCGAAGGGGATCGGCAGCTCGACCGCGGCCTTCGCCGTCTCGACCTCGCAGACGACCTGCCCGTCGGTGACGGTGTCACCGGGCTGGACGTACCACTTGAGGATCTCGGCCTCGGTCAGGCCCTCGCCCACGTCGGGCATCTTGAATTCGCGGATCGTCATGGTCGTGCTCTCCTCAGTACGCCAGCGAGCGGTCGACGGCGTCGAGCACGCGGTCCAGGCCCGGCAGGTACTCCTCCTCCAGGCGCGCCGGCGGGTACGGCGCGTGGTAGCCGCCGACCCGCAGGACGGGGGCCTCCAGGTGGTAGAAGCAGCGCTCCGTGATCCGGGCGGCGATCTCCGCGCCGGAACCGAAGAACACCGGGGCCTCGTGGACGACCACCAGGCGGCGGGTCTTCTCGACCGAGGCCTGGATGGTGTCGAAGTCCAGCGGGGAGATCGACCGCAGGTCCACGACCTCGATCGACTTGCCCTCCTCGGCTGCGACGGCGGCCGCCTCGAGACAGGTCTTCACCATCGGGCCGTAGGCGAGGAGGGTGAGGTCCGTGCCCTCGCGGGCGACGCGGGCCTTGTGCAGCTCGCCGGGGATGGCCTCGGTGTCGACCTCGCCCTTGTCCCAGTAGCGGCGCTTGGGCTCGAAGAAGATGACCGGGTCGTCGCTCTGGATCGCCTGCTGGAGCATCCAGTAGGCGTCGTTGGAGTTCGCCGGGGTGACGACCTTGAGGCCCGCGACGTGCGCGAAGAGCGACTCGGGGGACTCGGAGTGGTGCTCGACGGCGCCGATGCCACCGCCGTACGGGATGCGGATGACGATCGGCATCTTCACCGTGCCCAGCGACCGGGCCCGCATCTTCGCCAGCTGGGACACGATCTGGTCGTACGCCGGGAAGACGAAGCCGTCGAACTGGATCTCCACGACCGGGCGGTAGCCGCGCAGGGCGAGACCGATCGCGGTGCCGACGATGCCGGACTCGGCGAGCGGAGTGTCGATGACCCGCTCCTCGCCGAAGTCCTTCTGCAGGCCGTCGGTGATCCGGAAGACGCCGCCGAGCTTGCCGACGTCCAGGCCCATGATCAGGACCTTGGGGTCGGTCTCCAGGGCCTTGCGCAGCGACTCGTTGAGCGCCTTCGCGAGGGGAAGCTTCTGAACAGCCATGGTTACTCGGCCTCTCCGCCCTCGAAGGACGCCTGGTAGGCGGCGAACTGCGCCCGCTCCTCGTCGACGAGCGCGTGCCCGTCCGCGTACACGTTGTCGAACATCGCCATGTGGTCCGGGACGGGCATGGCGCGGACGACCTCGCGGACGTGCTTGCCGAGCGCCTCGCTCTCCGTCTCCAGCTCCTCGAAGAAGGCGGCGTCGGCGTGGCCCTCGTTCTCCAGGTACGTCTTGAGACGCTGGATCGGGTCCTTGGCCTCCCACTCCTCGCGCTCCGCGTCCCGGCGGTAGCGGGTCGGGTCGTCGGAGGTGGTGTGGGCGGCCATGCGGTAGGTGTACGCCTCGATGAGCGTCGGGCCCTCGCCGCGGCGGGCGCGCTCCAGCGCCGACCGGGTCACGGCCAGGCACGCGAGGACGTCGTTGCCGTCGACGCGGACGCCGGGGAAGCCGAAGCCGCGGGCGCGCTGGTAGAGCGGGACGCGGGTCTGCTTCTCGATGGGCTCGGAGATGGCCCACTGGTTGTTCTGGCAGAAGAACACGACGGGCGCGTTGTAGACCGCGGAGAAGACGAACGACTCGTTCACATCGCCCTGGCTGGAGGCGCCGTCACCGAAGTACGCGATCACGGCGGAGTCCGCGCCG
Source organism: Streptomyces sp. NPDC002825 (assembly GCF_040295385.1). Classification (NCBI taxonomy): domain Bacteria; kingdom Bacillati; phylum Actinomycetota; class Actinomycetes; order Kitasatosporales; family Streptomycetaceae; genus Streptomyces; species Streptomyces sp. NPDC002825. The sequence continues at coordinate 128,394 of NZ_JBEOVH010000001.1, read as the reverse complement.
TCCTTGGCGATGCCCATGGCATAACCGGTGGCGTGCAGGGTCTGCGAGCCGAGCACGATCGTGTACAGGTGGAAATTGTTGCTGTTGGGATCCCAGCCACCGTTGTTCACACCGCGGAACATTCCCAGCAGGTTCGTGGGGTCGACCCCACGACACCAGGCGACGGCGTGCTCACGGTAGGTCGGGAAGACGTAGTCGTCGTCCCGCAGGGCCCGGCCGGAGCCGATCTGGGCGGCCTCCTGGCCGAGCAGCGAGGCCCACAGGCCCAGCTCGCCCTGGCGCTGGAGGGCGGTGGCCTCGGCGTCGAAGCGGCGGCTGAGGACCATGTCGCGGTAGAGACCGCGCAGCTCCTCGGCGCTCAGGTCGATGTCGTAATCGGGGTGCTGGACTCGCTCCCCTTCGGGCGTCAGCAGCTGAACGAGCTCGGGCTCAGTGGCCGTGGTGGCCGTCGCCTTCTTGGTGGTGCTCGTGCTCGCGCTTGCGGTGCGCTTGGTGCCGCTGCTGCGTCGCGTCGTCTTGCGCGCGGCAGTGCTCTCCACGGTCACGTGCGTGCTCCTCCGTCGGTCCGGCCCCCGGGTTCGCCGGTGAGGCCAGTGCGGCTCCGCCTTGTCCGTACCTTCGCACGGGGTGGGTGCGACGCGGCCGGAGTCGGGCGTGACAGGTGCTCCGGCGAGCGCCGTCATAGGCACGTTACCCATTACGCGGCATTCCCGCGAAACCCCACTTGACCTGCGATTTTGCTTGGATTTCCAAGTAAATCGAGAAATGGGGGAAGCGCCGCTGGTCAGCGCATGGACAACGACCCGACGCCGTCGTCGGAACACCCGGCACGTTATCCCGCGCACCCCGGGCGCCGGAAGACCCAATATGTGAGACTGACTGCGTGCGCGAAGAAGGAAAAATCCGGGTATTTCTGCTGGACGACCATGAAGTCGTGCGGCGCGGCGTCCACGAGCTGCTCTCCGTGGAGGACGACATCGAGGTGGTCGGCGAGGCCGGGACGGCGGCGGACGCGCTGGTCAGGATTCCCGCGACCCGCCCCGACGTCGCCGTGCTCGACGTGCGGCTGCCGGACGGCAGCGGGGTGGAGGTATGCCGGGAGATCCGCTCGCAGGACGAGTCGATCAAGTGCCTGATGCTGACCTCGTACGCGGACGACGAGGCGCTCTTCGACGCGATCATGGCCGGGGCCTCGGGTTATGTGCTCAAGGCGATCCGGGGCAACGAACTTCTCAACGCCGTGCGGGACGTGGCGGCCGGCAAGTCCCTGCTCGACCCGGTGGCCACCGCCCGGGTCCTGGAGCGGCTGCGCGACGGCAACAACCCGAAGAGCGACGACAAGCTCGCCAATCTGACGGAGCAGGAGCGCAAGATCCTCGACCTGATCGGCGAGGGCCTCACCAACCGGGTCATCGGCGAGCGCCTCCACCTCGCGGAGAAGACCATCAAGAACTATGTCTCCAGCCTGCTGTCGAAGCTGGGCATGGAGCGGCGCTCGCAGGCCGCGGCGTACGTGGCGCGGCTCCAGGCCGAGCGGCACTGAGGAGCGCCGAGGTCCCGGTCTCACCCGCACGGGCCAGGCCGGGGCCGACGGCCCGGTTTCGGGACCTACGTCCCCGACGAACCGGGGCAGGGGCCCCTTTTCCGACAGGGTGCCGGTGGCGGAGAGTGGAAACCATGTCCACCGACGAGGTCAGGTCCCCCGACGAGATCCGCGCCATCGAGCTGCTCGGCCGCGTGTCGTACGGCCGGGTGGCGACGAGCATGCGGGCGATGCCGTTCGTCGCCCCCGCCCGCCACATCGTCTCCGAGGGCCGTGTCCTGCTCCGGATGCACCGCGGCCTCGGCTACCACCGCGCGTGCAACGGCAGCGTCGTGGCGTACGGCGCGGACAACTTCGACTCCGGCGCCGAGCGCATCTGGTCGGTGCAGTTCACCGGCACCGCGGAGATCGTCGAACCGACCGAGGAGGAGCTGGCGACCTTCGGGCCCGAGCCCGTACGCGTGGACGGCGAGCCCTTCACCCCGGTGTTCATGCGGATCGAACCGCAGTTCGTGACCGTGCACGAGCTCGACTACAGCGGGCAGCCGGAGACCTCGGCCGAGAGCGCTCACCAGGGGGTTTCCGGGGAGCGATCTTTCCACCACGCAGCGTGATCTAACATCTGCGGAGTGCCGCGCTCATCTGTACCCCTCGCTCCGCCCGTCAGCCCCCTCCTGCGCCGCTACAAGGGCGTCGGCGAGCCCCTCTCCTGCGTCCCCGTCACCGAGGGCCTGCTCAACCGCGGCTACCGGCTCTCCACCACCCGCGGCGCCTACTTCCTCAAGCAGCACCTGGACGCCCCCACCTCCGACCGGGCCACCATCGCCCGCCAGCACCGGGCCACCCAGCGCCTGGGCGCCCTCGGCCTGCCCGTCGCCCCGCCGCTCCCCGACAGCCGGGGCCGCACCGTCGCCCTCGTCGGCGGCCACTGCTACGCCCTGCACCCCTGGGTCGAGGGCCGGCACCGCGACGGCGCCCAGCTCTCCACCGGCTGCTCACGCCGCCTCGGCACCCTCCTCGGCCGCGTCCACACCTGTCTGGAGCAGGTCATGGAGTCCCCTCCGCCGGGCGGCGAGCACGAGAGCGCCCGCCCCGAGGACACCTTCCGGGCCATCGAGGAGCTGCTCCGCCTCGCCCGCGCCCACCGCCCCCGCGACAGCTTCGACGCGCTCGCCGAGCACCGGCTCAGGGAGCGGCGCCGGCTGCTCGCCCAGCACGCCCACCACCGTCCGCCGGCCGCCTCCGCCGCCGGCTGGGTGCACGGGGACTTCCATCCGCTGAACCTGCTGTACCGGGGCGCGGAGCCCGCCGCGATCGTCGACTGGGACCGGCTGGGGGTCCGCCCCAGGGCCGAGGAGGCGGTCAGGGCCGCCGCGATCTTCTTCGTACGGCCCGAGGGGGAGCTGGCCCTGGAAAAGGTCCGGGCGTACGCGCGCGCGTACCGGCGCGAGACGGGCGCGGACGGGGCCGAGCTGGCGGCGGCGGCGCACCGGGTGTGGTGGGAGCGGCTCAACGACTTCTGGACCCTGCGCTGGCGCTACCAGCTGCACGACCGCAGGGCCGACCCGCAGTTCCCCGCGGTGTCGGCCCTGGCGGTGTGGTGGACGCGTGAGTACGCGGCGGTCCGCGACGCCTTCGCCGGCTGAGCACGCCGGCGGGGCGGCTCGCGGGTCAGCCCGTGTCGGCGGCGTGCCCGTCGGCATGTCCCGCGGGCCGGCCGGTCTCGGTGCCGGTGCGCGCCGGCAGGGCGGCCCGCAGGTCAGCCCGTGTCGGCGGCGTGCCCGTCGGCATGTCCCGCGGGCCGCCGGTCACGGGGCCGTGCCCCTCGGCAGGGCGCCCCGCGGGTCAGCCGGTCTCGGTGCCCGTGCCCGTCGTCGGGGTGCCCGGGTTGCCGTTGCCGCCGGAGGAGTCGTCGGTCGGCTCGCCCGTCGGCTCCGTCGGGTTGTCCGTCGGCGGCGCGGTCGTCCTCGTCGGCGTGCCCGTGGGCTTGGTCGGCGGCGCGGTCGTCGGCTGCGTCGGCGGCTCGGTCGTCGGCGTGCCCGTGGGCTCGGTCGGCGTCTCCGTCGCCGGCGGGGTCCACGGCTCGTCGGTCGAGCCACCGGTCGACGTGCCCGGCTCCTCGGTGTGCTCCTGGGAGGGCTCCTCCGAGGGCGTGGGCTCCTCGGAGACCGTCGCCGGCGAGTCGCTGACGGTGGTCGTGGGCTTCACCGTGCCCGGGTCCTTGGCCTTGTCCACGGCGTACACGACGCCGGCGACGACCGCGATCAGCGCGAGCGCGGCGAACAGCCACACCTTGCCCCGGCCACCGCTGCCGCCGCTGCCGCCGGCGTATCCGCCCTGGCCGTAGCCGCCGGTGCCGCCCGTGCCGCCGTCGTAGCCGCCGTAGCCGCCGTCGTCCGGGTTCATCGGCGGGAGGATCGGGCCCTGCGCGGTCTCGCCGTGCATCGGGTGGCCCATCGCGGTCGTCGCGGCCATGCCGCCGCCCGGGGTGTGCCCGCCGTCGTGCATCACCGCGACCGGCCCGGTGTTCCACGTGCCGATGTGGCCGCCCTGCTGCTGGAGCATCTGCAGGCCGTACTGGATCAGCCCGCGCATCTCCTCGGCGCTCTGGAACCGGTCGTCCGGGTCCTTCGCGAGCGAGCGCATCACCAGGCCGTCGAGCTCCGGCGGCACGGACCCGGTCACCTCGGACGGCGGAACAGGCGCGTCCTGCACGTGCTGGTACACGACGGACAGCGGCGTCTCGCCGGTGAACGGGGGCCGCAGCGCGAGCAGTTCGTAGAGCAGACAGCCCGTCGCGTACAGGTCGGAGCGGTGGTCGACCGCCTTGCCGAGGGCCTGCTCGGGGGAGAGGTACTGCGGCGTGCCCATGACCATGCCGGTCTGGGTCATCGTCGACTGCGCGCCGTGCAGGGCGCGCGCGATGCCGAAGTCCATGACCTTCACCGCACCCGTGTGCGTGATGATCACGTTCGCCGGCTTGATGTCGCGGTGCACGATGCCGTGCTGGTGCGAGTAGGCCAGCGCCTCCAGGACCCCGGAGACGATGATGAGCGCCTGCTCGGGACCGGGCGCCTCGGCGCTGAGCAGCAGGTCGCGGATGGTGCGGCCCTCGACCAGCTCCATCACGATGTACGGCACGGGCCGGCCGCCCACGAGGTCCTCGCCGGAGTCGTACACGGCGACGATGGCGTGGTGGTTGAGCCCGGCGACGGACTGCGCCTCGCGGGTGAAGCGGGCCTTGGAGACCGGGTCCTCGGCGAGGTCGGCGCGCAGCAGCTTGACGGCCACGGTGCGGCCGAGCCGTACGTCCTCGGCGGCGAAGACCTCCGCCATGCCGCCCCGGCCCAGACGGTGCGTCAGCCGGTAGCGGCCGTCGCCGACGACGCCGCCCTCGCCCCAGGATTCCGCCGACGCGTCCGGCACACCGCCACCTGCTCCGGATTCGGGTGCCATCAGTCCTCGCCGTCGTCTGTCGTGCCGTGTCCAGTCGTCACGCTACAGGCTCCGTACGACACCACGGTCCGAGATGGACCGGCCATCCAATCCCCTCGACGTACACCTGTGCAAATTCGACGGGTTTCCCCCGAGAGTGCGGAAACGGTTCGGGGTGAGCTTCCTGTGCGGAGCGTCACGGAACGGGCACCAAACCCATGCCTGGCTTGACGTGTCACTGCCCTGGGGCAGACTTGGCCAGGAAATTCCGGATCAACGCCGCCACGCGCGCGTAGGGGGAAGCACAGATGAGCCAGGACGGCGCACAGGGCCGCTATGCGGGCGGTTCGGTCGCGAACGGCCGGTACCAACTGCGTGACCTGCTCGGCGAGGGCGGCATGGCGTCGGTGTACCTGGCGTACGACAGCGCCCTCGACCGGCAGGTGGCCATCAAGACGCTGCACACGGAGCTCGGCCGGGAGCAGTCCTTCCGCGAGCGGTTCCGGCGCGAGGCGCAGGCCGTCGCGAAGCTTTCGCACACGAACATCGTCTCGGTCTTCGACACCGGCGAGGACACCCTCGACGGCGCCGTCATGCCGTACATCGTCATGGAGTACGTGGAGGGGCAGCCGCTCGGCTCGGTCCTCGCCGCCGACGTCCAGCAGTACGGCGCGATGCCGGCCGACAAGGCACTCAAGGTCACGGCCGACGTGCTCGCGGCCCTCGAGGTCAGCCACGAGATGGGCCTGGTCCACCGCGACATCAAGCCGGGCAACGTGATGCAGACCAAGCGCGGCGTGGTCAAGGTCATGGACTTCGGCATCGCGCGGGCCATGCAGTCCGGGGTCACCTCGATGACGCAGACCGGCATGGTCGTCGGCACCCCCCAGTACCTCTCCCCCGAGCAGGCCCTCGGCCGCGCGGTGGACGCCCGCTCCGACCTTTATTCGGTCGGCATCATGCTCTTCCAGCTGCTGACGGGCCGTCTGCCCTTCGACGCCGACTCCCCGCTCGCCATCGCCTACGCGCACGTGCAGGAGGAGCCGGTCGCCCCGTCCTCCGTCAACCGCTCGGTGACGCCGGCGATGGACGCGCTCGTCGCCCGCGCGCTGCGGAAGAACCCGAACGAGCGGTTCCCGAGCGCGGCCGCGATGCGCGACGAATGCCTGCGGGTGCTCTCGGCCGGCCAGACCGGCGCCCCGATGATCGTCCAGGGCGGCGGCCCGGTCAGCAGCGGCGCGGGTGTCGGCTCGGCGGTCTTCCCGCCCGTCGGCCAGACACCGCCGCCGACCCCGCACCCCGGCGTGCAGCAGCCCTACATGCCGTCGACGCCGCAGCCCGGCCCGTACGGCCCCGCGACGCCCGCGCCCGCCCCGGCGTACGGCTACCCGCAGCAGGCGCCGACGCCCGCGCCGTACGCCCCGACCCCGGCCCCCGCGCCGTACGCCCCCACGCCGGCGCCGATGTCCGGACCGGGCACGGTCGCGGGCGGCTCCGGCACGTCCGGCTCCGGCTCCCGCCGGAACACCCCGGTGCTCGTCGGCGCGATCGCCGTCGCGCTGCTCGCGATCGGCGGCCTGCTCGTCGCGCTCAACCTGAACAAGAACGAAGAGGACCCGCAGGCGGGCGGCACGGGCGGGACCCAGACCGAGCAGAGCGAGTCCGCGGCGCCCGGCCACAAGGGCCCCGACCTGACCAAGACGATCGACCCGAAGAAGTGCACGCAGCCTTCGGAGTCGAGCGACGACCCGTCCAAGTTCGAGGCCCCGAACTTCACCTACAAGAACATCCAGTCGGTGAAGGACTGTGTGCAGGCGGCCGGGTGGAAGATCATGACCCAGACCCCGGTGGACGAGGCCACCTACGGCGAGGGCACGGTCCTCGAGCAGTACCCGCCGGCCGGCGAGGACATCACGGACGAGGACGCCGAGTTCACCCTGAAGATCTCGACGGGCAACCCGCCGCAGTAACCCGGGGGATCGCCCGTACACCCCCTGCACCCGTCCCGGATGCCGGAATTGTTCCGGCATGTCTACGCTGAGTCGACACCTCGGCGGCTCGGGACGGGAGGGGGTCACCCGGTGACTCCAGTACTCCGCAAGGCACGCGCGCGGGCCCTCCGCCCGGCGCTCACCTGCGTGTTCACCTGCGCTTGCGCCCTGTACGCCGCGCCCGTCGGGTACGGCGTACAGGCACCCGGCACCTCGGTGGGCACCACCGCCCCGACGCCTGCCGCGACCCAGCCCTCCGCCGCGCCCTCGTCGGACGCGCCGCCGGACGGGCCCTCCCCGACCGCCTCCGCCTCGACGGGCGGCGGCACCCGCGCCCCCGCCTCTCCCGCGCCCGCGCCCGCACCCACCGGCACCGGGGCGCCGTCCGCGACGCCCGGCCCCAGCGCCGAACCCTCCGACGCGCCCACCCCGAGCGCCTCCGCCTCCCTCGCGGGGCGGCCCGCGGGCGAGGGGCGGACCCGCCCCGGGCGCGGCCGGTCCACGGCCTCCTCCGCGACCGCCTCGGCGCCGTCGCCCGGCCCCTCTCGTACCGAAACCGCTACAAGCTCGCGCGGGCGCGGGACCGCCGAGGAGGCCGAGGAGCCGGTACGTGAGGAGGACCCGGCGCTGCCCGAGGCGGCGCCCGCCAGCCTGCCCGCTCCTGCGCCCGGACTGGCGGGCGAGGCCGCTCCCACCCTCGTCGACCAGCGGATTCCCGTCCTCACCCTGGGCGTGGGGCTCGCCCTGATGGGGCTGGGCATCGGGTTCCTCGGGCTCCGGATGCGCCGCCGCTGAGCCCTCCGGGCCCACCCGGGTCCCCCTTGAGTCGGACCTCCCGCGTCCCTCCGAGGACGGTTGTCCGCAGCGACATACCCGGTATACATACTGAGTATGTCGATCCGCCACGGGCTCCTGGCCCTCCTCGAACGCGGCCCTCGCTACGGCTCCCAGCTCCGTACGGAGTTCGAGTCCCGCACCGGCTCCACCTGGCCGCTCAACGTCGGCCAGGTCTACACGACCCTCAACCGGCTCGAACGCGACGGCATGGTCGCGCAGGGCGGCGAGGACGAGGCCGGACACACGCTCTACGCGATCACCGACAGCGGCCGCGCCGAGCTCAGGACCTGGTTCGAGAAGCCGGTGGACCGCACCAGCCCCGCCCGTGACGAGCTGGCCATCAAGCTCGCCATGGCCGTGGGCGCGCCCGGCGTCGACATCCGCGACGTCATCCAGTCCCAGCGCCGGCACACCGTGAAGGCGATGCAGGACTACACCCGGCTCAAGGCGCAGGCCCTGGTCGCCGTCGAGGGCGGCGGGGCCGGGGAGCGGGACGACGTGGCCTGGCTGCTCGTCCTGGAGCAGCTGATCTTCCAGACCGAGGCGGAGGCCCGCTGGCTGGACCACTGCGAGTCCCGGCTGATCCGCCTGTCGGCGACGGCCGCCACGAGGACCACGGCGACCGCACCGGCCGCGAGCGCACCGGGGGCGCCGTCCGCGCCGGGGACCCCGACCGCACCCGGGACCCTGTCCGCGCCGGGGACGCCGCCCGCACCGCCCGCCTCGTCCGCCGCGCCCGCCCCGGCCGGCCAGGGCGCGTCGACGGCCCGGTCCACCCTGACCGGCCCCGGCGCCCCGGCCTCCTAGGCGCACCTCCGCTCGGCGTCCTTCGACCACCCGTACGACCAGGGCGCGCCGCCCGCACGCCCGCGCCCCATCCGTACCGCCGACGCACCACCTTCCACCGCACGCTCCCGTACCCGGCCGACCCGCCGGTGTACGGCCAACGGGGGGACCCCTCCATGACCGCACAGCAGCCCGTGCTGCAACTCCAGAACCTGACCCGCGTCCACGGCGCGGGTGCCACCGAGGTGCATGCCCTGCGCGGCATCGACCTCGCCGTGTACCCCGGTGAACTCGTCGCCGTGATGGGCCCGTCGGGCTCCGGCAAGTCCACGCTGCTGACCATCGCGGGCGGCCTGGACACCCCCAGCTCGGGCCGGGTGATCGTCGAGGACACCGACATCACCACCGCGAGCGTCAAGGAGCTCGCGGCCCTGCGCCGCCGCAGCATCGGTTACGTCTTCCAGGACTACAACCTCATCCCGGCGCTGACCGCCGCCGAGAACGTCGCCCTGCCCCGCGAACTGGACGGGATCTCCGCCCGCAAGGCCCGCGCCGAGGCCCTCGCCGCCCTGGAGGAGATGGGCCTCGGGCACCTCGCCGACCGCTTCCCCGACGAGATGTCCGGCGGCCAGCAGCAGCGCGTGGCCATCGCCCGCGCCCTCGTCGGCGACCGTCGGCTCGTCCTCGCCGACGAGCCGACCGGAGCCCTCGACTCCGAGACCGGCGAGTCCGTGCTCGCCCTGCTGCGCTCCCGCTGCGACGCGGGCGCCGCCGGTGTGCTCGTCACCCATGAGCCGCGGTTCGCCGCCTGGGCCGACCGCGTGGTGTTCCTGCGGGACGGCGCCATCGTCGACCAGACCGTGCGCAGCGAGGCCGATTCCCTGCTGTCGGGCCAGGTGGCCGAAGCGTGAAGACCTGGTTCCACTCCTGGCGTGCCGCGATCCGCATAGCCCGCCGCGACGCCTGGCGTTCGAAGGGCCGCAGCGCCCTCGTCCTCGCGATGATCGCCCTGCCGATCCTGGGCGTCAGCGCCTTCGACCTGACCTACCGCAGCTCCGAACTCTCCCCCGCCGAGCGGGTGGAGCGGACGCTCGGCGCGGCCGACGCCCGCCTCAGGGACGCGGAGGTCGGCGGTGTCCCGATCTTCCAGGACCCCGCCGGCGAGACGCACACGACGGCCAAGGACTACGAGGACGAGCCGTGGCCGAGCGGCTCCACCGAGGTCACGAAGGTGATCCCGGCGGGCTCCACCGTCCTCACCGACACCACCGGTTCGGCGAAGCTGACGACGACCCACGGTCTGCTCATGACCGAGGTGCGTGAACTGAAGGCCTCCGATCCGATCGCCCGCGGCATCCTGACGCTCCTCGACGGCCGCTTCCCGGAGAAGAACGACGAGGTCATCGCGACCTCGCACTTCCTGGAGACCAGCGGTCTGTCGATCGGCTCGACCCTTTCCGCCCGCAATTTCGATCGCCCGTACCGGATCGTCGGCTCCTACGAACTTCCCGACACGCTCAAGGCCGACCAGATCAACACGCTGCCGGGGGCCTTCCTCGCCCCGTACGCCAAGGCGGTCGAGAAGGCCGGTCTGCCCGCGCCCGACACCTCCGGCTCGTACCTGGTGCGCACGTCCGGTGGTTTCACGTGGAACAGCGTCAAGGAGATCAACACCAAGGGCGTCGTCGTCGTCTCGCGCGCCGTGCTGCTCGACCCGCCCGCCCCGTCGGAGGTGCCGCTCAACCAGAAGGAGGGCTGGGGCGGTTACGCGTCCAGCGCGGGGGCGGATGCCGCCGAACTCGCCTCCCTCGTGACCGTCGTGGGCCTGGCGATGCTGGAGATCTGCCTCCTCGCCGGACCGGCCTTCGCGGTCGGCGCCCGCCGCTCGCGCCGCCAGCTCGGTCTGGTCGGGGCCAACGGCGGTGCCCGCAGCCACATCCGGGCGATCGTGCTGAGCGGCGGACTGGTCATCGGTGTCGCGGCAGCCGTCACCGGAACCGTCCTCGCCCTGATCCTGACGCTGCTGCTGCAGCCGGTCCTCGAAGACACCATGGGCCAGCGGTTCGGGGCCTTCGACATCCGTCCCCTCGAACTCCTCGGCATCGCGCTGCTCGCGGTCCTGACCGGTCTGCTCGCCGCCGTCGTCCCCGCGGTCACCGCCTCCCGGCAGACCGTCCTCGCCTCGCTCACCGGCCGGCGCGGAGTCCGCCGCAGCAGCCGGGTGCTGCCGCTGATCGGCCTGGTGGCCCTCCTCATCGGCGGCGCGGTCGCCCTCTTCGGTTCGATGGTCTCCCAGGAGGTCACCCTCGTGGCCGCCGGCTCGGCCCTCGCCGAGCTGGGTGTCGTCGCCATGACCCCGGCCCTGGTCGGCCTGTTCGGGCGGACCGGCCGCTGGCTGCCGCTCTCCCCGCGCCTCGCGCTGCGGGACGCCGTCCGCAACCGGGGCCGTACGGCACCCGCCGTCGCCGCCGTCCTCGCCGCCGTCGCGGGCACCGTCGCCGTCTCCACGTACATGGCCAGCCGCGAGGCCCAGAACAGGGCCGAGTACGAGGCCACCCTGCCGTACGGCGTCGTCTCCGCCTTCGTCCAGGAGGAGGGCGGCCGGGACGTCCCCGCGGTCCGCGAGGCGGTCCAGCGCGCCTTCCCGGTCGACGTCCGCGCCGACGTCGGGCGCGTCTCGGTCGGCAAGCCCGGCTGCCCGCCCTGGGGCGGGGACGCCGGCTGCGGCCGCTACGAGGTCGTCGTCCCCCGGGCGAACGAGTGCCCGATGTACGCGACGGTCCCGGGCGGCGGCGATCCCGCGGAGAAGTACACGCCCGCCCAGCGGCGGAAGATGCTCATCGAGGACTGGCGGTGCAAGGACTCCGCGAGCGGCGGGATGTACGTCTCCGACGGCGGCCTGGTCGTGGGTGACGCCAAGCTCCTCCAGGTCCTCGGCGTCGACGACCCCGCGACCGTGAAGGCCCTCGCCGACGGGAAGATCGTCAGCTTCAACCGCGCCCTGGTCGCCAAGGACGGCACCGTCGGGATCAAGCAGATCACCGACCTCGCCGCCGCCGACAAGGCCTCCGAGCAGGGCCGTCCCGCACCCGGCAAGGTCAGCACCCTGCCCGCCTACCTGGTGCCCGACGGCAGGAAGTCCTACGGCGTCCAGGCCCTCATGACCCCGGCCACGGCCAAGGCCGCCGGCCTGTCCACGGTGCCGCTGGGCCTGTACGCGAGCACCGACCGGCTCCCGGACAGCGAGCAGCGCCAGAAGCTCGACAGCGACCTCGCCAAGCTCGGCAGCAACGTCGAACTGCACCTGGAGGAGGGCTTCGTCAACGAGGACGGCATCATCCTGCTCTCGCTGGCGATCTTCGCGGGCCTGGTCACCATCGGCGCCGCCGGCATCGCCACCGGCCTCGCCCAGGCCGACGCGGAGGCCGACCTGAAGACGCTCGCCGCCGTGGGCGCTCCGCCCCGGGTCCGCCGCACGCTCAGCGGATTCCAGTGCGGAGTCGTCGCCGCGATGGGCGTGCTCCTCGGCTCGGCCGCCGGGCTGCTGCCCGCCGTGGGGCTCCGGCTCACCGAGGAGCGCGACCAGCTCCGCTACTACGAGGAGAGCGTCGCCGAGGGCTGGAGCGGCGACCTCACCCCGCCCGACGTGCCGATCGTCATCCCCTGGGAGACCCTGGCCGGCCTGCTCGTCGCCGTCCCGCTCGGCGCCGCGCTCCTCGCCGCCCTGGTGACCCGCTCACGGGGTGCGCTGGCCCGCCGCGCGGCGACCTGACGGTCTTCGTTCCCGTCCTGTGCCCCTGTACGAGGGTGGATCACCCCCGTACAGGGGCACACCCTGTCGTGACGCGTGTGTACGAGAGAATGGCGGCATGGAGATGCCGAGGAATGACAGGTCGCAGGAGAGCCCCCAGGTCCTCATCGTGGGACAGGACGGGATGGCGCTCGGCGGCACTCAGGGCGACGACGAACCCCGCGAGGTCCCGGTGACGGAAATGGTCGAGCAGCCTGCGAAGGTCATGCGGATCGGCAGCATGATCAAGCAGCTCCTGGAGGAAGTACGGGCGGCCCCTCTGGACGAGGCGAGCCGGGTCAGGCTCAAGGACATCCACGCCAGCTCCGTGAAGGAGCTGGAGGACGGGCTCGCCCCCGAGCTCGTCGAGGAACTCGAGCGGCTCTCCCTGCCGTTCACGGACGAGGCGATTCCCTCCGAGGCGGAGCTGCGCATCGCGCAGGCGCAGCTCGTGGGCTGGCTCGAAGGCCTGTTCCACGGCATCCAGACGGCACTGTTCGCCCAGCAGATGGCGGCCCGCGCCCAGCTGGAGCAGATGCGCCGCGCCCTGCCTCCTGGCGCGTCCCACGACGATGACGACGACCACGGCCACGGCCACGCGATCCGCTCGGGACCGTACCTGTAGGTCGTCCTCGGCGTACGGAGGAGGGGCCCGGCACACGACGTGCGCCGGGCCCTTTCTTCATGGGGTGCGGACCTGCGGTGCGGGGGTTTCAGCCCCGCGTACGAGAGGGCCGGCCCCGGAGGTGGGCAGGGCTCAGCCCTCGGTGCGACCGGTTCAGCCCTGCGGCACGAGCAGCAGGACCTTGCCGACGTGGCCGCTTTCCTCGAGCGCCCGGTGTCCCTCGGCGGCCTCCGGCATCGGCACGGTGCGGTCGACGACCGGCCGGACCGTGCCCGCCTCGACCAGCGGCCAGACGTGCTCCCGTACGGCCGCGACGATCGCCGCCTTCTCCTGCGCCGGACGGGACCGCAGGGTCGTCGCCAGGACGGCGGCGCGCTTCCTGAGCAGTGCCCCGAGGTTCAGCTCGCCCTTCACCCCGCCCTGGAGGCCGATGACGACCAGCCGGCCGCTCACGGCCAGCGCCTGCACGTTCCGGTCCAGGTACTTGGCGCCCACGATGTCCAGGATGACGTCCGCGCCCGCCCCGTCCGTCGCCTTCGCCAGCTCCTCGACGAAGTCCTGCTCGCGGTAGTCGATGAGGATGTCCGCGCCCAGCTCGGCGCAGCGCGCCAGCTTCTCGGGGCCCCCGGCCGTGACCGCGACCCGCGCGCCGACCGCCTTCGCCAGCTGGATCGCCATCGTGCCGATGCCGCTCGCGCCGCCGTGCACGAGCAGCGTCTCGCCCGGCCGCAGGTGGGCGAGCATGAAGATGTTGGACCAGACGGTGCACGCGACCTCGGGAAGCGCGGCGGCCGTGGCGAGGTCGACGCCCTCCGGGACCGGCAGCAGCTGCCCGGCCGGGACCACGACCTTCTCGGCGTAGCCGCCGCCGGCGAGCAGCGCGCACACCTCGTCGCCGACGGCCCAGCCGGACACCCCGGGGCCGAGCGCGGCGATGCGGCCCGCGCACTCCAGACCGGGGTACGGGGAGCTGCCGGGCGGCGGGTCGTAGAAGCCCTGGCGCTGGAGCAGATCGGCGCGGTTGACCGCGCTCGCCACGACCTCGACGAGCACCTCGCCCTCGCCGGGTACGGGATCGGGCACCTCGGCCCAGACGAGGGCCTCGGGACCACCGGGTTCCGGAATCGTGATCGCATACATGGCGGCGAGGCTACTCCCGCCGTGCGGGCGCGGGCTCTTGGTGTCGGCCCGGTCCCGACGCGCGGGCTCAGTCGCCGTGCGGGCGCGGGCTCTTGGTGTCGGCCCGGTCCCGACGCGCGGGCTCAGTCGCCGTGCGGACGCGAGCTCATGGTCGACCGGGTCCAGCGCGCGGGCTCAGTCCTCGGGCGGCGTGGAGAGCGGGGTCACCGGCGCGGCGCGCACGATGGTGATCACCCGGTCCGTGAGCTGGAGCGGGCTGGCCGCGGGGTCGTCGTAACCGAGCAGCCGGTGGCCGCGGAGCACGCTCACCACGAGGTCGCGAGTCTCCCGCACGCTCTTTCCGGCCTCGCTCTTGGTCACCGGCCGTTCCACGAGGTCGAGGCCCGAGCCCTGCTGGATGAGGTCTTCCATGACCGTGCCGGCGCTGGGGCTCAGCACGGAGAGGCCGAGCAGACGCCCGGCGGCGCTGGCGCTGGTGATGACCGCATCCGCACCGGACTGGCGAAGGAGCGGCGCGTTCTCCTCCTCGCGGACCGCGGCGACGATCTTCGCGCCTCGGTTGAGCTGGCGGGCCGTCAGGGTGACCAGGACCGCCGTGTCGTCCCGCTGGGTCGCGATCACGATCTGCCGGGCCCGCTGCACCTCGGCCCGCAGCAGGACGTCGCTGCGGGTGGCGTCGCCGATGACACCCACGAAACCGTCCGCGTTCGCCGTCTCGATCACCTTGGTGGAGGGGTCGACGATGACGATCTGGTCCTTGCGGAGCCCGGTCGCGCACAGGGTCTGGATCGCGGACCGGCCCTTCGTACCGAACCCGACGATGACGGTGTGGTCGCGCAAGCTGGACCTCCAGCGGTTCAGCCGGAACTCCTCCCGGGTCCGCTCGGTGAGGACCTCGAGAGTGGTGCCGACCAGGATGATCAGGAAGAGCACGCGCAGCGGCGTGACCAGGAGGATGTTGGCGAGCCTTGCGGTGTCGCTGTACGGGACGATGTCGCCGTATCCGGTGGTGGAGAGCGTCACGGTCGCGTAGTAGGCGCAGTCGAGGAAGTCGAGCTTCTCGTCGGCGTTGTCGTGGTAGCCGTCGCGGTCGACGTAGACGATGAGGATCGTCACGAGCAGCACGCCGAGCGCCATCAGCAGCCGCTTGCCGACCTGGCGCAGCGGCCTTTCGACCACTCTGCGGGGCAGCCGGACCTGGGGGCCCGAGATCCGCTCGTCCGCGTGCCGGGCCATCGCGTCGCGGCTGGGAAGTTTCACGTGAAACACGCCCCTTGCTCGGGTACGGCGCCCGAGGTCGGCGGCCAGGGAAGGCCGAGGACGTCGAGCTCCTGGCCGGAGCGGGCGCCGCCGGGCGGGACGACGGCCATGCCGTCCGCGACGGCGATGCCCCGGAGCATGGCCGGCCCGTTGTAGCGCAGCGGAACGAGCTGCCCTCCCCGCCGGACGACCGGGACCAGCCGGGTGTCGTGCGGATGCCCGTGCACCTCCTCCACGACGGGGGCGCGCCCCCGGGAGCGGGGGGTGGAGGTGCCGCCCAGCGCCGCGAGGAGCGGCTCGGCGAGGGTGAGGAGCCCGGAGACGGCGGCGAGCGGGTTGCCGGGCAGGCCGACGAGGTGCCGGTGGCCGCCGAGGGCCGCGAGGAGCATGGGGTGGCCGGGGCGGACCTTCACGCCGTCGACGAGGAGCGTGGCGCCCGCCTTGTCGAGCACCCGGTGGAGGTGGTCGACGGGCCCGGCGGCGGTTCCTCCGGTGGTGACGATGAGATCGGCGGCGGAGCCGGTGACGGCCGCGTACAGCTCCTCGGCGTCGTCGCCGATCCGCCGGGTGGCGAGGACCTCGGCCCCGAGCGCCTCCAGCCAGGGGCCGAGCATCGGGCCGAGGGCGTCACGGATGAGCCCCTCGTGGGGAAGTCCGGTCGAGAGCAGCTCGTCGCCGAGGACGAGGATCTCCGCCCGGGGGCGCGACGGTACGGGCAGTTCGTCGTAGCCTGCGGCCGCGGCGAGGCCCAGGACGACGGGGGTCACGGCGGTGCCGGCGGGGAGCAGCTCGTCGCCGGAGCGGCACTCCTGGCCCCGGGGCCGGATGTCCTGCCGGGTGGCCACGTCGCGCAGGGCGTGCAGGACGAGACCCCCGGACCCGGTCCGCTCCGTACGGGAGTGCTCGCTGCGGATGACGGCGGTGGTCCGGGGCGGGACGGGGGCGCCGGTGGCGATCCGTACGGCCTCGCCGTCGGCCAGTGCGGCGGCGGGCGCGTGACCGGCGAGGACGGAGGTCTCGGCGCGGACGGTCCAGGGTCCCGGTCCCGCGACGGCCCAGCCGTCCATGGCGGAGGTGTCGAAGGAGGGCAGGTCGGTGAGGGCGGGCAGCGGCTCGGCCAGCACCCGGCCGAGTGCCTGCCCGAGCGGAAGGCGCCCCGGCTCGCGGCCGGCCCGCGCGGCGGTCCCGGCGCGGGCGGCGGCGGCCCGGGCCTCGGGCCAGGCGGTGGCGCGGTGCGGCGGCTCGGCCTTCGCACCGGCGGTCGTTCCCGGGGCCACGGGTGCGGGCTCCTTCAGGGTCATCCGGCCTCGTCCTACTCGGTGGCTTTTTCGGCGGGCTGCTCGGCGGGCTGCTCGCCGTCCTGTTCGGCGGCCCAGCGCTGGGCGAGCGCGGCGGCCTTGCGGGCGGCCTCGGCGACGGCCTCCGGTCCGCCCCCCTCGCTGACCGCGCGGCCAGCCGCGTAGCCGACCAGGAAGGTGGTCAGCGGCGCGGCGGGGCGGGCGACGCCGTGGGCGGCGTCACGGGCGAGGTCGAGCAGCACGCCGGTGTCGACGTCCAGTTCGATGCCCAGCTCGTTCTTGACTGCGGTGATCCATTCATCCAGCACGCTCCCATGCTCCCTGATGCGGGCCCGGGCCGTCGCGATGTCCTCCCAGGTGTCGCAGTCGAAGGAGGCGAGGGGGCCCGCGGCGACGCGGGTGACACGGAGTCCGCCGGTGAGCCGGCGCAGCGGCCCGCCGTCGAGGGTGCCCCGCTGTTCCGCGATGAGGTCCAGTTCGCGCAGGAGGGGGGTGCGGCGGTAGGCGGCGACGAGCGGCTGGTCCCGCCCTTCGGCGTCGGTGAGGAGGGCGGCCTCGGCGCCGGGGTCGGCGGCGAGCGCGCCGAGGAGACCGCTGACGGTGGCGGCGTCGAGGAAGGGCAGGTCCGCGGAGAGAACGAGGAGGGTGTCGGCCCCGGTCTCCCGCACGCCGGCGCCGAGGGCGGCCAGGGGGCCGCCGCCGGGCGGGTCCTCCCTCGTCCAGCGGACGGGACGGGCGGTCGGGCGGGGGTCGGCGACGACCACGGTGCGGCGGGCGTCGGGGCAGGCCGCGAGCACCCGGTCGAGGAGGGTCCGGCCCCCGATCCGTACGGCGGGCTTGTCGGAGCCGCCGAGACGCCGGGCGGCGCCCCCGGCGAGCACGACGGCGTCGTATGCGGTGGTCACCCCAGCAGTATGGGGCGCCGGGAGCGCATGCCGACGGGCCCGTCTCCTTTGCTGAGACGGGCCCGTCGGACGCGGGCGGCGGAGCGGGCCGCACGGGGGCTTGCTGCAACGGACCCGCCAGGCCGTCCGCGTCAGACGGACCCGCCGGACCGTCCGCGTCAGACCGTCCTGGCGGACCGACGGTCGATCAGCCCGCCGGACCGTCCCGTCAGACCGTGCGGAGCAGGACCGCGGGCTGCTCGACGCAGTCCGCCACGTACCGCAGGAAGCCGCCCGCCGTGCCGCCGTCGCAGACGCGGTGGTCGAAGGTGAGCGAGAGCTGCACCACCTGACGGACGGCCAGTTCGCCCTGGTGCACCCAGGGCTTGGGGATGATCCGCCCGACACCGAGCATGGCGGCCTCGGGGTGGTTGATGATCGGCGTGGAGCCGTCGACCCCGAACACCCCGTAGTTGTTGAGGGTGAACGTGCCGCCGGTCAGATCGGCCGGGGTGATCGCTCCCTGCCGGGCCGCCTCCGTCAGCCGGCCGAACTCCGCCGTGAGCGACTCGGCCGTGCGGGTCCCGGCGTCCTTGACGACGGGGACGACGAGCCCGCGCGGGGTCTGGGCGGCGAAACCGAGGTGCACGGACGGCAGCCGGACGATCTCCCGGGCGGCCGTGTCCACCGTGGAGTTGAGCTCCGGGAACCGGGCCAGGGCGTGGACGCAGATGCGCGCGAGGAGAGCGAGGAGCGAGATCTTCGGCCCGCCGGCCGCGTTCATCGCCGTCCGGGCCGCCATCAGCTCGGTCGCGTCGGCGTCGACCCAGCAGGTCGCGTCGGGGATCTCCGTACGGCTGCGGGACAGCTTGTCGGCCACCACGCCTCGGACCCCGCGCAGCGGAATCCGCTCACCGGCCGGGGCCCCGAGGGCCGTGGCGGGCGCGGTGGGTACGGGCGCCGGGGCGGCGACCGTCCGCTCCAGGGCCGCGAGGGCCAGCTCCACGTCGGCCCGCAGGATCAGCCCCTCGGGCCCGGATCCGCGCACCTCCCGCAGGTCGAGGCCCCGGTCGCGGGCCAGCTTCCGCACGAGCGGCGAGATGACGGGCACGGGCCCCTCGTGCACGGCAGGCGCCGGAGCAGCCGGAGCCGGAGCGGCAGCCGGGGCCGGGGCGGCAGCGGCGGCCGGGGCAGCCGCCGGAGCCTCGGCGGTCACCGGAGCCTGGGCGGCCGCCGGGTTCGTGTGCCGCACCCGGCGGCGCCGGGCGGCGGGACCGGCCGTGCCGTAGCCGACGAGCACGTTGCCCGAGTACTCCGAGGAGACGGCCTCGGCGGACGCCTTCCGAGCCGCTTCGGGAGCCGCCTCCGCGAGCTCCTCCGGCGCACCCGTGCCGCCGACGGCGACCGTCAGGAGCGGCGCGCCGACGGGCAGTTCGGTGCCCTCCTCGCCGTACCGGGCGGTGACGACGCCGCCGTACGGGCAGGGCACCTCGACCATGGCCTTGGCCGTCTCGACCTCGACGACCGGCTGGTCGATGGCGACGACGTCGCCGACGGCGACGAGCCAGCGCACGATCTCGGCCTCGGTGAGTCCCTCACCGAGGTCGGGCAGCTTGAACTCCAGGACCTGTGCCATCAGCTGCCCGCCTCCCACTGCAGTCGCGCCACCGCGTCCAGGACCCGGTCGACACCTGGCAGGTGGTGCCGCTCCAGCATCGGCGGCGGGTACGGGATGTCGAAGCCCGCGACCCGCAGCACCGGCGCCTCCAGGTGGTGGAAGCAGCGCTCGGTCACGCGCGCGGCGATCTCCGCGCCGGGGCCGCCGAAGCCGGTCGACTCGTGGACGACGACCGCGCGGCCGGTGCGCCGCACCGAGGCGCAGACGGTCTCGTCGTCGAACGGCACGAGCGAGCGCAGGTCGACGACCTCCAGGTCCCAGCCCTCGGCCTGCGCGGCCTCCGCCGCCTCCAGACAGACCGGCACCGAGGGACCGTAGGTGATGAGGGTGGCGCCGGTGCCCCGGCGGCGCACGACGGCCTTGCCGATCGGCTCGACGGCGGCGGGCGCCTCGGGGGACCAGTCCGACTTGGACCAGTAGAGCCGCTTGGGCTCCAGGAAGACCACGGGGTCGTCGGAGGCGATGGCCGCGCGCAGCAGCCCGTACGCGTCCTCGACGGTCGCCGGGGTGACGACGTGCAGCCCGGGGGTGGCCATGTAGTAGGCCTCGGAGGAGTCGCTGTGGTGCTCGACGCCGCCGATCCCGCCGCCGTACGGGACGCGGATGACGATCGGCATCGGCATCGCGCCGCGCGTCCGGTTCCGCATCTTCGCGACGTGCGAGAGCAGCTGCTCGAACGCCGGGTACGCGAAGGCGTCGAACTGCATCTCCACGACCGGCCGCAGGCCGTACATGGCCATGCCGACGGCCGCGCCGAGGATGCCCGCCTCGGCCAGCGGGGTGTCGGTGCAGCGGTCCTCGCCGAACTCCTTGGCGAGCCCGTCGGTGACGCGGAAGACACCGCCGAGGGTGCCGACGTCCTCGCCCATCACATGGACGGTCGGGTCCTCGGCCATCGCGTCGCGCATGGCGCGCTGGAGCGCCTGCGCCATCGTGGCGGGCTTCGGCTTCGCGGCGTTCCCGCCGGCCTTGGCCGCCGCGGTGCCGGTCGTCGCGGTCGTCATCACGCCTCACCCTCGGCTTCGAGCTCGGCGCGCAGCTGCGCCGCCTGTTCGCGCAGCTGCGTCGTCTGCTCCGCGTAGACGTGGGAGAAGAGTTCCATCGGGTCGAGCACCGGGTCGGCGTTCATCCGTTCGCGCAGCTCCGCCGCCATCGTCTCGGCGGCCTCCGCCGCCGCGCGCCTGCCGTCCTCGTCGAGCAGGCCACGCTCCGTCAGTTCCCGCTCGAGCAGCAGGATCGGGTCGTGCGCCCGCCAGGCGTCGACCTCGCCGGCCGCCCGGTAGCGGGTGGCGTCGTCGGCGTTGGTGTGGGCGTCGATCCGGTAGGTGACGGCCTCGACGAGAGTGGGTCCGCCGCCGCGCCGGGCGCGGGCCACGGCCTCGGTGAGGACCTGGTGGACGGCGACCGCGTCGTTGCCGTCGACGAGCCGGCCCGGCATCCCGTATCCGACGGCCTTGTGGGCGAGGGAGGGAGCGGCGGTCTGCTTGGCGAGCGGCACGGAGATCGCGAAGCCGTTGTTCTGGACGAGGAAGACCACGGGGGCCTGCCAGACGGCGGCGAAGTTCAGCGCCTCGTGGAAGTCGCCCTCGCTGGTGCCGCCGTCGCCGACCATGGCGAGCGCGACGACGTCGTCGCCCTTGAGGCGGGCGGCGTGGGCGAGGCCCACGGCGTGCGGCAGCTGGGTGGCGAGCGGCGTGCAGAGCGGCGCGATGCGGTGCTCGTGCGGGTCGTACCCGGTGTGCCAGTCGCCGCGCAGCAGGGTCAGGGCCTGGACGGGGTCGAGGCCCCGGGCGACGGCGGCGAGCGTGTCGCGGTACGAGGGGAAGAGCCAGTCCCGCTCCTCCAGGGCGAGGGCGGCGGCGATCTCGCACGCCTCCTGGCCGGTGGTCGACGGGTACACGGCGAGCCGGCCCTGCTTGGTGAGGGCGGTGGCCTGCGCGTTGTACCGGCGGCCGCGGATCAGCTCCGCGTAGAGCCGGAGCAGCAGCGCGGGGTCGGCGTCGGCCACGGCGTCCGTGCCGAGCACGCGCAGCGGCTCGGCCTCGGGCAGCAGCGGCGCGGGGTCCGTGCGCGGCTGCCAGGCGGGCGGCGGGGTGTGCCGGTGGGCGGTGACGGCACCGGGCGGCTCTTGGACTGTCGAACTGCGCTGTTGCAACGAGTCCACCTCCTCGTGGGAGCGGGCATAAGACCCGAAGGCGGGTGGCGCGAGTGTGGCGCGCCTCACCTACCGATTGTTCGGTCGTGGAGGCATTTTGGCTACAGGCACCTCCAGCCTGTGGACAAACGGTTCTCCACAGCCTGGGATAAGGGCAGGTCGTCCACCGAAGAGAGGCGGGGGCACATGGCGGATGAACAAATGGCCGAGGACTGGGAGCGGGTCGTCGCACCGGCGTCGGCACCGGTGGTCCCAGGCGTCCCGGCACGCCCCCTGGACGCCATCGACCGCGACATCCTGCGCATCCTCCAGACGGACGGCCGCGCCTCGATCCGCTCCGTGGCCGAGCGGGTGCACGTCTCCCGGGCCAACGCGTACGCGCGCATCAACCGGCTCATCGACGACGGCGTGATCCGCGGCTTCAGCGCGCGCGTCAACCACGAGCGGGCGGGCCACGGCGCCTCCGCCTACATCACGCTCAAGATCGTCCAGAACTCCTGGCGGACCGTGCGCGAACAGCTCCAGGCGCTGCCGGGAGCCGCGCACATCGCCCTGGTCAGCGGCGATTTCGACGTCCTGCTGCTCGTCCACACGCCCGACAACCGGACCTTGCGGGAGCTGGTGCTCACCAAGCTGCAGTCGATCCCCGAGGTGCTCTCCACCCGGACCCTGCTGGTCTTCGAGGAGACGGACCTGGACCCGGACCACCCGGACCCGGGCCGCTGAGACCGTCCGCCGGGCCCCGGACGGCCCGCACGAGGGCTCAGCGGGACACGGGCCGCTGACCTCCGAGCAGCCCGTACGAGGGCTCAGCGGACCCCTTCACCCGCCCCCTTGCCCGTACGAGGGCTCCAGCGGGTCCACTCACCCGCCTCCCCGCCTCCCTGCCCGTACGAGGGCTCCAGCGGGTCCGGCCACCCGCCTCCCTGCCCGCACGAGGGGCTCCAGCGGGTCCGGCCACCCGCCTCCCTGCCCGCACGAGGGCTCCAGCGGGTCCGGCCACCCGCCCCCTTGCCCGTACGAGGGCTCCAGCGGGTCCACTCACCCGCCTCCCTGCCCGCACGAGGGCTCCAGCGGGTCCGGCCACCCGCCTCCCTGCCCGCACGAGGGGCTCCAGCGGGTCCACTCAGGACAAGGGCTCAGCGCGCCGTCCGCAGCCCGTCGAAGGCCAGGTGGACGACCGTCTCGGCGAGCTGCTCCCCCTCGGCCGTCGCGCCCGGATGCGGCCGGTACCACTCGACCAGCGAGTTGATCATGCCGAAGAGGAGCCGGGTCGCGAGCCGGATGTCCACATCGGCCCGCAGGTCGCCCTCGGCGGCGGCGGCCTTCAGCAGATCGGCCACCTTGTGGTCGAACTCGCGGCGCCGCTCCATCGCCCACCGCTCGGTGGCGGTGTTGCCCCGCACCCGCAGCAGCAGCGTCACGTACGGCAGCTCCGCTATCAGCACCTCGACGGTGCGGCGCGTGACGTACTCGACCCGCTCGACGGCCTTGCCGCGCCCGGCCCCCGGCTCGTCGAGCACCGCGAAGAGCCCGTCGAGCGCCCGGCTGACCGCCCGCCGCAGCAGCTCCTCCTTGCCGGAGACGTGGTGGTAGATCGAGGACTTCGAGATCCCGGCCGCCTTGGACAGGTGCTCCATCGACGTGCCGTCGTAGCCGCGCTCGTTGAAGACCTGGACGGCGACCGAGAGCAACGTCTCGGGGGTGTACGTGTCGCGCTTGGCCGTGGTCATCAGGAGTCCCGCCCTTCCTCGGCGTATCCCCGGCGGGCGGTGGCCAGGCTGGGCGCGTACCGCCCCGTCGGGTAGCGCTCGTGCAGGGCGGACAGCAGATCGCGTACGCGCGCGTGGCCCACGTTCCCGGCCCACTCCAGCGGGCCGGCGGGGTAGTTGACCCCGAGCCGCATGGCCGTGTCGACGTCCTCGGCGGTGGCGACCCCCCGGTCGACGGCGTCGGCCGCGAGGTCGGCGAGCATCGCGACCGTACGGGCGACGATCATGCCGGGCACGTCGCCGATCACGGACACCTGCTTGCCGAGCGCCTGGAAGAGGCCCACGGCCTCGGCGAGGGACTCGGCCGAGGTGTGCTCACCCGTGGACAGCACGATGCGGGTCGCGCGCGCGTAGTCCAGTGCGAGGTCGAAGTAGATGATCTCGTCGGTGTAGTACTCGAAGGCGCTCTCGCCGTCGGCGAGACAGAGCCGGGCGCCGCCGGGCAGCAGCACGTATCCGTTGCCGCCCTTGCGCCGGACCGTGATCCCGGCCTCCTCGAAGAGCCCGATCAGCGGCTCGGCGGGTCCCAGGTCACCGCGTACGGCGATCCGCTCGGGCGCCTTCGCCGGCGCCGCCGTGTGCGGCTCGGGCCGCTCCGCGCCGTCCGCGTACGAGAACCAGCCGTGCCCCGACTTGCGGCCGAGCCGCCCCGACTCGACGAGCCGGCGCTGCGCGAGCGAGGGGGTGAACTTCGGGTCCTGGTAGAAGGACTCCCACACGGAGCGGGTGACGGCCTCGTTGACGTCCTGGCCGATGAGGTCGGTCAGCTCGAAGGGACCCATCCGGAAGCCTCCGCACTCGCGCAGGGCCGCGTCGATGGTGGCGGGGTCGGCCGCGCCCTCCTCGAGGACCCGGAGCGCCTCGGCGTAGAAGGGGCGGGCGACCCGGTTCACGATGAAGCCGGGGGTGTCGGCGCAGCGCACCGGGGTCTTGCCCCAGCCCTTGACCGTCTCGTACGCGCGCGTGGCGACGTCCGCGTCGGTGGCGAAGCCGCTGACCACCTCGACGAGGGGGAGCAGCGGCGCCGGGTTGAAGAAGTGCAGTCCGACGAACCGGCCGGGCAGCCGCAGGCCTCCCGCGATGGCGGTGACGGAGAGGGAGGAGGTGTTCGTGGCGAGGACGGTGTCGTCGCCGACGATCTTCTCCAGGTCGGTGAAGAGCCGCTGCTTGACCGCGAGGTCCTCGACGATCGCCTCGATCACGAGCGCGGCGTCCGCGAGCTCCGCGGGGTCCTCGGCCGCGTGCAGCCGGCCGACGGCGGCCTCCCGGGCGCCGGCGTCGAGGCGGCCCTTCTCCACGAGCCGGTCCAGGCGGGCGGTGAGGGCGGCGACGGCCTCGGCGGCCCGGCCGGGGGCGCTGTCGTAGAGGCGCACGGGGTGTCCGGCGACCAGCGCGACCTGGGCGATGCCCTGGCCCATGGTCCCGGTGCCGACGACGGCGACGGTGCGGTCCCGTCCGACGGCGGGGGCGCTGTCCTGCGCCTCGGCTTCGGCGCTGCCCTGCGTTTCGGCGGCGGCGCCGGCCTCCACCTCGGGGGCGGCGCTGCCCTGCGCTTCGGCGGCCGTGCGGTCCTGTCCTTCGGCGGCGGTCTCACTGGCGGTCACGTCGTCGCTCCCCCTGACGGTCACGTTGGCGCTCATAGGAGTGATCCTCCCCGATGGGTTTTCCACAGGATCGACGGACCCCCTTGTCCCGACCGATCGTTCGGTTACTCTAACTCCGTACGCGTCTCCCTGCCCAGCTCGACGAGGAGTTGGTCCATCGATGGCCACCGCTCAGCTGACCACCGACCGTCTGGCCGAGAAGCACCGGTCCACACTCGACCAGGCGCTCGACACCATCCGCACCCGCGCCTACTGGTCGCCGTACCCCGAGCACCCCAAGGCGTACGGCGCGGACGGCTCGCTCGACGCGGCGGCGGGCCTCGCCGCCCACCAGTCAGCGCTGAACACCCGCTTCGACCTCGACCAGCCGGGCACCGACGGCTGGACCGGCGGCGAGATCTCGCCGTACGGCCCCTCGCTCGGCATCGAGTACCCGCACGCCGACCTCGACGTGCTGCTCCCCGCGATGCGCGCGGGCATGGCCGCCTGGCGGGACGCCGGCGCCGAGACCCGCGCCCTGGTCTGCCTGGAGATCCTCGCCCGGATCTCCGCCCGCACCCACGAGTTCGCCCACGCCGTCATGCACACCAGCGGCCAGGCGTTCATGATGGCGTTCCAGGCCGGCGGCCCGCACGCCCAGGACCGCGGCCTGGAGGCCGTGGCGTACGCGTACGAGGAGCAGACCCGCACGCCCGCCGGGCGGGCCGGCTGGTCCAAGCCGCAGGGCAAGCGCGACCCGCTGGAGCTGAGCAAGGAGTTCACCCCGGTCGGCCGCGGCATCGCCCTGGTCATCGGCTGCAACACCTTCCCCACGTGGAACGGCTACCCGGGCCTGTTCGCCTCCCTCGCCACCGGAAACCCGGTCGTGGTCAAGCCGCACCCGCGCGCGGTGCTGCCGCTCGCGCTGACGGTGAAGGTCGCCCGCGAGGTGCTCGCCGAGACCGGCTTCGACCCGAACCTGGTCGCGCTCGCCGTCGAGCGCCCCGGCGAGGGCATCGCCAAGACCCTGGCCGTCCGCCCCGAGATCCGGATCATCGACTACACCGGCTCCACCGCCTTCGGCGACTGGCTGGAGGAGAACGCCCGTCAGGCCCAGGTGTACACCGAGAAGGCCGGCGTCAACACGGTGGTGGTCGACTCCACCGACGACTACAAGGGCATGCTGGCCAACCTGGCCTTCTCGCTGTCCCTGTACAGCGGCCAGATGTGCACCACCCCGCAGAACCTGCTGATCCCCCGCGACGGCATCACCACCGACCAGGGTCCCAAGTCGTACGACGAGGTCGTCGCCGACCTCGCGGCGGCGGTCGGCGGTCTGCTCGGCGACGACGCCCGGGCGAACGGTCTGCTGGGCGCCCTGGTCAACCCGGACGTGAAGGCGCGGCTTGAGGCCGCCGCCGGTCTCGGCGAGGTCGCGCTGGCCTCCCGTGAGGTGGTCAACCCGGAGTACCCGGACGCCGTGGTCCGCACGCCGGTCATCGTGAAGCTGGACGGCTCCAAGCCGGACGCCCAGGCCGCGTACTTCTCGGAGTGCTTCGGCCCGGTCTCCTTCGCCGTCTCGGTGGACTCCACCGCCGACGCCCTGGAGCTGCTGCGCCGCACGGTCCGCGAGAAGGGCGCCATGACGGTCGGCGCCTACACGACCTCGGCGGACACCGAGCGCGCGGTGGAGGAGGTCTGCCTGGAGGAGTCGGCCCAGCTCTCGCTGAACCTGACGGGCGGGGTGTACGTGAACCAGACGGCCGCGTTCTCCGACTTCCACGGCTCCGGCGGCAACCCGGCGGCGAACGCCGCGCTGTGCGACGGCGCCTTCGTCTCCAACCGCTTCCGGGTGGTGGAGGTCCGCCGCCAGGCCTGACCCGCGGCCCTGTGGAGGCCCTCCGGGGCCTTCACAGGGCTACTGCGCCTCGATCTCCGCGTACCGCTGCACCCACGCGTGCATGGCGATCGCGGCCGCGGCTCCCGCGTTGATCGACCGGGTCGAGCCGAACTGGGCGATCGAGCAGACCATCTCCACGTGGGCGCGGGCCTCCTCCGTGAGGCCCGGCCCCTCCTGCCCGAAGAGCAGCACACAGCGGCGGGGCAGCACGGTCCGCTCCAGCGGGACGGCGCCCGGCAGGTTGTCGATGCCGATGACCGGGATGCCCTCGGCCGCCGCCCACGAGGTCAGCGACTCGGTGTCCGGGTGGTGACGCACGTGCTGGTAGCGGTCGGTGACCATCGCGCCCCGCCGGTTCCAGCGGCGCCGGCCCACGATGTGGACCTCCTTCGCCAGGAACGCGTTGGCGGTCCGTACCACCGAGCCGATGTTGAAGTCGTGGCCCCAGTTCTCCACCGCCACGTGGAAGTCGTGGCGGCGGGTGTCGAGGTCGGCGACGACCGCCTCGCGCGTCCAGTACCGGTAGCGGTCCACGACGTTGCGCCGGTCGCCGCCGGCCAGCAGCTCGGGGTCGTACCGCTCGTCCCGCGGCCACGGCTCCGGGTGCGGCCCGACGCCGATCTCGGGGCCGTACCCCTCGTCGTACTGGACCGGCTCGGGCTGTTCTTCCGTGGTGCTCACCCGACGAGGGTACGGGGACCGTGCTCCTCATCCGTACGGCGCTGCTCGGGCAGCGCCTCGCCGGCGCTCTCGGCGGAGCTCCCGGCCGGAGTCCGCTTCAGCAGCCGGTCCCGGCCCCCGGCCACCCGGGCGCCCAGCCACACCAGGAACGCGGTCGGCAGGAAGACGGCGTCGGCGGAGATCATCGCGAGCGAGAAGACCGGCAGTCCGAGAAGGACCGCGATCCCGGCGTGCTCCATCATCATCACGACGAGCAGGACGTTCTTGACCTTGCGGTTGAAGAGCGTGAACGGGAAGGCGACCTGGACGATCACCGTGCCGTAGGTCAGCAGCATCACCATGATCCCGCTGGCCCCGAGCAGCTCGGACAGGGCCGGCCAGGGCGAGAAGTAGTCCAGGTGGAGCGGGTAGAACAGCGCCGTCCCCTCCTGCCAGCGCGAGCCCTGGATCTTGTACCAGCCGGCCGTGGCGTAGATCAGGCAGACCTCCACCATGAGCACGGCGAGGACGGCGTTGTGCGCGAGGTTGGCGAGGGCGTCGAGCAGCGTACGAGGCTCCCCGGGCGCCAGTCGGCAGACCAGCCACCACAGGCCGTTCCCCAGCCACAGCACCCACAGCAGCACCGGCACCCACCACTCGCCGCTGACATCGCTGAACCAGGTCACGGCGAGGAGGAAGCCGCCGAGCACGACCCACAGCAGCGGTCCGACGACATCACGGCGCGGGGCCCGACCGGCCTCGGCCGCGCGGGCCTCACGGGCCGCCCGCCGGGCGTCCAGCGACCACACCTGGCCGCAGCGGGTGAACACCAGGTAGATCGAGACGAGGTGGAGGACGTTGTCGCCGCCGTCGCCCACGAAGACGGACCGGTTCAGCAGCGAGAGCACCCCGACCATGAACACCACGGACACGGCCCGGGTGCGCCAGCCCACCAGCAGCAGTGCGGCGGAGAGCACAGCGAGCCCGTAGACGAGCTCGAACCACAGCCGGCCGTCCGACCACAGCAGAACGGTGAAGGCCCGGTTGTCGGCGATCAGCCGCTGCGCCAGCTCGAAGGACCACGGGGCCTCGGGGCCGTACAGCAGATGCCGGTGCGGCAGCTCGCGCAGCAGGAAGATCAGCCAGGTCAGCGAGAAGCCGATCCGTACGATCGCGCTCTGGTACGGGGCGAGGGTGCGGCCCGTGACGGCCTGCACCCCGCGGGCGAGCCGGCGGTCGAAGGGCTCGCGGGCACGCGCGCGCGTGGCGTGGGAGGTGCTCATCGGTCCGCCTCCGTGCGGCTCGCGCCGTCGCCGGCGGACCGGTCGGCCTCGGTGATCCCCCACCACGGGAAGGCGCGGTAGGAGGGGTTGGACCGCGTCGACTCGGTGCTCCAGCGGGGGGCGGGGACGGGCCGGGAGACGGTACGGAGCTGGATGCGCCGCACGTCGGGGCCGAGGGCGCGCCCGTCGGAGCCTTCGAGGCCGTCGAGCCTGAGCATCGCGATCCGGCGCATGTACTGCTCCGAGAGGTCGCCGCGCAGTCCGTTGGAGCGGTTGTCGTCGTTGTGCGTGTTGAGGTAGAAGTCCACGGCCCTGCGGAGCTGGTTCTGCTGCGAGTGGCTGGGCAGCGGGTTGTGGCGGACGGCCTCGATGTCCTGCGCGGTGAGGTCGATCCAGCCGGTCGTGCGGCGGCCGCCGCCGGCGGTGGCGAGCTCGGCGCGGACCTCGACGGAGATGTTCGTCTGGAGCGGGTTGGGAGCGAAGAGCTTCCAGTTCTGCTCGAACTCGGGGTAGATCCAGTCGTCGACGGCCTGCCCGTGCCGCTTGGTCAGCGTGTTGGACGGCGCGACGTGCAGGAAGACCATCGCCAGGTGCACGCAGGTGAAGACCGCGACGACGGCGAGCGCGACGGCGACGACGACCTGGTACGGCAGCGAGAGGGCCATGATCCCGGTGCCGCCGGTACCGGTGCTGCCAGTGCCGGCCCCCTTGCTTTCGCTCCGGGTTCCGCCCGGCGTCTCAGGAGGGCTTTTCGGCGGGTCCTCGGGGGGTCTCCGCCCGCCGTCGCTCACCTCGACCGCGTCCTTTTCGACGTACGCGTCCATCCCGCCCCGATCCCGATCGGCCCACCTCGGTTATCCACAGGGTTGACACCATACGGGCCGCCGACCGACCATTGAAGTCATTCAACCGAACGATCGGTCGGTAGGGGGTCTGATGACCGCAGTGACGGCAGGGACGGCAGGGACCACGGGCATGCCCGGCGCGTCGGACACGGCCGCGGCGGCGGAGCAGGCCGCCTACGAGGCCGTCTTCGACGCCGCCGTCGCCGCTGACGAGCGGATCGAGCCGCGCGACTGGATGCCCGAGGCCTACCGGGCCTCGCTCGTCCGCCAGATCGCGCAGCACGCCCACTCCGAGATCATCGGCATGCAGCCCGAGGCGAACTGGATCACCCGGGCGCCCTCCCTGCGGCGCAAGGCGATCCTCATGGCCAAGGTGCAGGACGAGGCCGGCCACGGCCTGTACCTGTACAGCGCGGCCGAGACCCTCGGCACCAGCCGCGACGAGCTGCTCGACAAGCTCCACTCCGGCCGCCAGAAGTACTCGTCGATCTTCAACTACCCGACGCTGACCTGGGCCGACGTCGGCGCGATCGGCTGGCTGGTCGACGGCGCCGCGATCACCAACCAGGTCCCCCTCTGCCGCTGCTCCTACGGTCCGTACGCCCGCGCGATGGTCCGGGTCTGCAAGGAGGAGTCCTTCCACCAGCGCCAGGGGTACGAGGCACTGCTCGCCCTGTCGAACGGCACCGAGGCCCAGCACGCCATGGCGCAGGACGCGGTCGACCGCTGGTGGTGGCCCTCGCTGATGATGTTCGGCCCGCCGGACGACGAGTCGACGCACACCGCCCAGGCGATGGCCTGGAAGATCAAGCGCCACTCCAACGACGAACTGCGCCAGCGCTTCGTCGACATCGCCGTCCCGCAGGCCGAGGCCCTCGGCCTCACCCTCCCCGACCCGGAC
The DNA here is from genome assembly GCF_040295385.1 of Streptomyces sp. NPDC002825. Lineage (NCBI taxonomy): Bacteria > Bacillati > Actinomycetota > Actinomycetes > Kitasatosporales > Streptomycetaceae > Streptomyces > Streptomyces sp. NPDC002825. The sequence continues at coordinate 98,028 of NZ_JBEOVH010000001.1, read as the reverse complement.
ATCCGGTGGAACGAGGAGCGCGGGCACTACGACTTCGGCGCGATCGACTGGACCGAGTTCTGGGACGTCCTCAAGGGGAACGGCCCGTGCAACGACCAGCGGCTGAGCAAGCGGCGCCAGGCCCACGAGGACGGCGCCTGGGTCAGAGAAGCGGCGGCGGCCTACGCGGAGAAGCACACCGGCAAGCACGGAGAGGCACAGGCATGACGACCGACGGTTGGCCGCTGTGGGAGGTGTTCGTGCGCTCCCGCCGCGGACTGTCCCACACCCACGCGGGCAGTCTCCACGCACCCGACGCGGAGATGGCCCTGCGCAACGCCCGCGATCTGTACACCCGCAGGTCCGAAGGCGTGTCGATCTGGGTCGTGCCCTCGACGGCGATCACCGCCTCCTCGCCCGACGAGAAGGACCCCTTCTTCGAGCCGGCCGCGGACAAGCCCTACCGCCACCCGACCTTCTACGAGATCCCGGAGGGGGTGAAGCACCTGTGACCGGCACCGGCACCCACAGCGACACCGTCACCGCCGCCGCGGCGCTCGCCCTCGGCGACGACGCCCTCGTCCTCTCCCACCGCCTGGGGGAGTGGGCCGGCTCCGCCCCCGTCCTGGAAGAGGAGGTCGCCCTGGCCAACATCGCCCTCGACCTCCTCGGCCAGGCCCGGATCCTCCTCTCCCTCGTCGGAGACGAGGACGAGCTGGCCTACCTCCGCGAGGAGCGCTCCTTCCGGAACAGCCAGCTGGTCGAGCAGCCCAACGGCGACTTCGCCCACACCATCGCCCGGCAGCTCTACTTCTCCACCTACCAGCACCTCCTGTACGGGCAGCTGGCCACCGGCGACGGCCCCTTCGCCGGCCTCGCCGCCAAGGCCGTCAAGGAGGTCGCCTACCACCAGGACCACGCCGAGCACTGGACCCTCCGCCTCGGCGACGGCACCCCCGAGAGCCACCGGCGGATGCAGCAGGCCTGCGACGCCCTCTGGCGGTACACCGGCGAACTGTTCCAGCCCGTCGAAGGACTCGACCTGGACCTCCCCGCCCTGGAGACCGCCTGGCTCGACTCCGTCACCCAGGTCCTCGGCCGGGCCACCCTCACCGTCCCCTCCGGCCCCCGCACCGGCGCCTGGAGCGCGGGCGCCGGCCGCCAGGGCCTGCACACCGAACCCTTCGGACGGATGCTCGCCGAGATGCAGCACCTGCACCGCAGCCACCCGGGGGCGACATGGTGACCATGACGGCCCTGGAAGAGGAACTGAGACGCGTCGCCGGCTCCGTCCCCGATCCGGAGCTGCCCGTCCTCACCCTGGAGGAACTCGGCGTCATGCGGGGCGTGCACGTCCTCGGCCCCGGCCGGGTCGAGGTCTCCCTCACCCCCACCTACACGGGCTGCCCCGCGATCGAGGCGATGGCCTCCGACATCGAGGCCGCCCTCCACGAGCACGGCGTGCCCGACGTCACCGTCGTCACCGTCCTCGCCCCGGCCTGGTCCACCGACGACATCAGCGAGGAAGGGCGCCGCAAACTCACCGAGTTCGGCATCGCCCCGCCCCGCCCCCAGGGCCCGGCCGGCGGCCCCGTGCCCCTCACCCTCGCGATCCGCTGCCCGCACTGCGGATCCACCGACACCGAGCTCCTGAGCCGCTTCTCCTCCACCGCGTGCAAGGCACTGCGCCGCTGCACCGCCTGCCGCGAACCGTTCGACCACTTCAAGGAGTTGTAGATGGAGTCCTCAGCCGCCGCACGGGCCGGATTCCATCCCCTCAGAGTGAGCGAGGTCGACCGGCTCACGGACGACTCCGTGGCCGTCACCTTCGCCGTCCCGTCCGAACTCCACGAGGCGTACCGGCACCTCCCCGGCCAGCACCTCGCCCTGCGCCGCACCGGCGAGCAGGGCGAGGAGATCCGGCGCACCTACTCGATCTGCGCCCCCGCCACCCCGGCCGGCGAGCCCCCCGTCCTGCGCGTCGGCATCCGCCTCGTCGACGGCGGCTCGTTCTCGACGTACGCGCTCAAGGAACTGGCCGTCGGCGACCTCGTCGAGGTCATGGAGCCGATGGGCCGCTTCACACTCAGCCCGCGCCCCGGACACTTCGCCGCCGTCGTCGGCGGCAGCGGCATCACCCCGGTCCTGTCGATGGCGGCCACCCTGCTCGCCCGCGAGCCGGAGGCCCGGTTCTGCCTGATCCGCAGCGACCGCACCGCCGCGTCCACGATGTTCCTCGACGAGGTCGCCGACCTCAAGGACCGCTACCCGGACCGCTTCCAGCTGATCACCGTGCTCTCCCGGGAGGAGCAGCAGGCCGGTCTGCCGTCCGGCCGCCTCGACGGCGAGCGGCTCACCGCCCTGCTGCCCGCGCTGCTGCCCGTCGACACGATCGACGGCTGGTTCCTCTGCGGCCCCTTCGGACTCGTCCAGGGCGCCGAGAAGGCACTGCGCGGCCTGGGCGTCGACCGCGGACGGATCCACCAGGAGATCTTCCACGTCGACGACGGCTCCGCGCCCGCACCGGCCGCCGCGGCAGACGCCCCGGCGCACGCCACCCTGACCGCGACCCTCCACGGCCGCTCCGGCACCTGGCCGGTGGAGCGGGGCGAGACGCTCCTCGACACCGTGCTCCGCGCCCGCGCGGACGCCCCGTACGCCTGCAAGGGCGGGGTGTGCGGCACCTGCCGCGCCTTCGTCGTCGGCGGCGAGGTGCGGATGGACCGCAACTTCGCCCTGGAGCCGGAGGAGACCGAGGCCGGATACGTCCTGGCCTGCCAGTCCCACCCGGCCACCCCGGACGTGGAGCTGGACTTCGACCGCTGACGGTCCACCGGCGGCGCCTCCCAAGTACGGACGGCGCCGCCATTCCCTTCCCCTAGAACCTGTTCTATCTTGACGACCCGTCAGACAATCAGACGGACGCCCGGACGGACGCAAAGGCATCGGCAACGGGAAGGCAGCACCGTGGACTTCACCTTCACCGAAGAACAGCAGGCGGCCGTCGAGGCGGCCAAGGCGGTCTTCAAGGACGTCACCCCCGACGCGGTCCCGAGCCCCGCCCTCACCCCGAGCGCCGTGGCCGACGACCACGACCGGCCCCTCTGGTCCCGCCTCGCCGCCGCCGACCTCCTCGGCCTCGCCCTGTCCCCCGAGCACGGCGGCGCCGGACTCGACCCCGTCGCCCTCTGCCTCGTCCTGCGCGAATCCGCCCGCGTCCTGGCCCGCGTCCCGCTCCTGGAGACCAGCGCCGTCGCCCTGACCGTCGAGCGCTACGCCCACCCCCGTACGGCCGCCGCACTGCTCCCCCGGGTCGCCCGCGGCGAACTCGTCCTCACCGCCGCCTCACAGGGACGCACCGGCCACGAACCCGCCGACCGCGCCGTCACCGCACGCCGCGACGGAACCGGCTGGATCCTCGACGGCCTCCAGACCGCCGTCCCCTGGGCCCACCACGCCGACCTCATCGCCGTACCGGCACACACCACCGACGGCGGCACCGTCCTCGCCCTGACGCCCCCCACCCACGACGGCGTCACCCTCACCGACCAGTACGCGACCAGCGGCGAACTCCTCGCAGAGCTACGCCTCGACGCCGTACGCCTCGACGACACGGACGTCATCGCCACCGACGGCGCCTGGGAACGACTGCGCGAACTCCTCACCACGGGAACCTGCGCACTCGCCCTCGGCCTCGGCGAGGCCGTCCTCGCCATGACGAGCCAATACACCGGCAAACGCGAGCAGTTCGGCCACCCCGTCGCCACGTTCCAGGCGGTCGCCATGCAGACCGCCGACCGCTACATCGACCTGCGCGCCATGGAGGCCACCCTCTGGCAGGCAGCCTGGCGCCTCACCACCGAAGCGGACGGAGCCCTCCCCGCGGCCGGGGACATCGCCGTCGCGAAGATCTGGGCCTCCGAGGGCGTACGCCGCGTCGTCCAGACCGCCCAGCACCTGCACGGCGGCTTCGGCGCCGACACCGACTACCCGCTGCACCGCTACCACGCCTGGGCCAAGCACCTCGAACTGTCCCTCGGCCCCGCCGCGGCCCACGAGGAGGCCCTCGGCGACCTGCTGGCCGCCCATCCCCTCGGCTGACGCCTCAGCCGTACCTCAGAGGACGAACGCCGGGCTGCCGCTCTCCGCGACCATCGGACGCCCGGCACCGTCCCACGCCATCATCCCGCCGTCCACGTTCACGGCGTCGAAGCCCTGCTGCACCAGGTACTGCGTGACCTGCGCCGAACGGCCCCCGACCCGGCACATCACATACGCGCGCCCGCGCTCGGCCACGGCCTCCGTCACCTCACCGAAGCGGGCCACGAAGTCGCTCATCGGCACGTGCAGCGCACCCTCGACGTGACCGGCCGCCCACTCGTCGTCCTCCCTGACGTCCAGCACCAGGGCATCGGCCGGCACGGAAGCCGCGTCCACCGAGGGCAGCGGGGAGAAATTCATGGGACAGGCCTTCTCTCGTCAGTACCGCCCGAAGGAGTCGGGCGCACGGAAAACCTACTGCACCAGCTCCGCCAGCTCGCTCTCCCGCTCGGAGACCTGCGCGAGCAGCTGCTCGGCGATCTCCTCCAGAAGCCGGTCCGGGTCGTCGGGCGCCATCCGCAGCATCGCGCCGATCGCGCTCTCCTCCAGCTCGCGCGCCAGCGCCGACAGCATGTCCTTGCGCTCGGCCAGCCACTCCAGGCGCGCGTACAGCTCCTCGCTCTCGCTGAGCCGCTCCTCGACCGGCGCCGGCCCGGCCTCCCACTCCGCGGAGAGCTCACGCAGCAGGGCCTCGTCGCCACGGGCGTAGGCGGCGTTCACGCGCGTGATGAACTCCTCGCGCCGCTTCCGCTCGTCCTCCTCGCGCGCCAGGTCGGGGTGGGCCTTGCGGGCCAGCTCTCGGTAGAGCCTGCGGGCCTCCTCACCGGGCCGGACCCGCTTCGGCGGCTGCACCGGACGGTCGGTGAGCATCGCCGCGGCCTCGGGGGAGAGGCCGTCCCCGTCGATCCAGTCGTTGAACAGCTCGTCCACCCCGGGCATCGGCAGCACCGCGGCCCGCGCCTCCTGCGCCCGCCGCAGATCCTCGGGGTCCCCGGTACGGGCCGCCCGCGCCTCGGCGATCCGCGCATCGAGCTCGTCGAGCCGCGCGTACATGGGCCCGAGCTTCTGGTGGTGCAGCCGCGAGAAGTTCTCCACCTCGACCCGGAAGGTCTCGACGGCGATCTCGAACTCGATCAACGCCTGCTCGGCCACCCGCACAGCCCGCTCCAACCGAGCCTCGGGCCGCTCCTCCGCAGGCCGCTCGCCCTCGGACTGCGGCACCTCGGATTCCGGGGCTTCGGCCTGCGGCACCTCGGATTCCGGGACCTCAGCCTGCGGCACCTCGGAGTGCACCGCCTCCGACTGCGGCACCTCAGGCTGCGGCCCCTCGGACTGCGGCACCTCTGGCCGCGGCGCCTCGGGTCCCTGCTGCGGGGTCTCGGCCTGTACGTCCCCGGACCGGTCGGCCTCGGGCCGCTCGTCCCCGGGTCCTTCGTTAACGCCCTGGTCCACGCTCACGTCCACGCCGCCCACGTCCTCGTTCCGCCTCGTTGCACCCAGCCTACGGTCCATCCGGGGGGCCTCCCCCCTCCCTCCCCCTCCCTCCCCTCCCCCCTTTTTTCAGCTCCCCCGCCCGCCCCTCCCGCGCGCGGCGAGTGTCAGACGCCCGGCTCCGCCGCGATGCGGCCCGTGCGGACGGCCGTGAGCAGGTCGGCGTGGTCGGCCGTGGTGCGGTCCGCGTAGTCGACGGCGAAGGAGGCGACGGCCTCGTCGAGCTCCTCGCTCTTGCCGCAGTAGCCGGATATCAGGCGCGGGTCGGCGCTGTGGGCGTGCGCGCGGGCGAGCAGCGCGCCGGTCATCCGCCCGTAGTCGTCGAGCTGGTCCGCGGTGAGGGCGGCGGGATCGACGCTGCCCTTGCGGTTGCGGAACTGCCGTACCTGGAACGGCCGCCCGTCGACCGTGGTCCAGCCGAGCAGTATGTCGCTGACGACCTGCATCCGCTTCTGCCCGAGCACCACACGCCGCCCTTCGTGACCGGCGTCCGGCACGGGGAAGCCGGCGGCCGGCAGATGGGGCAGCAGGGCCGACGGCCTGGCCTCCTTCACCTGGAGCACCAGCGGCTCGCCCCGGTGGTCGAGGAGCAGGACCACATAGGAGCGGGTGCCGACGCTCCCGGTGCCGACCACCCGGAAGGCCACGTCGTGGACGGCGTACCGGGCGAGGAGCGGCAGTCTGTCCTCGGACACGGTCTCCAGGTACGCGCCGAGGGACTGGGCGACCTCGGCGGCCTCGGCGTCGGGGACCCTGCTCAGCACCGGGGGAGCGGCCACGAATCTGCGGCCGCCGCCCTCGGTGTCCGCGACGGCCTCGGTCGACCGGGCGGCGAACCGGGCGCTGGTGTTGTTGCGGGCCTTGGCGGAGACCCGCTCCAGGGTGCCGAGGAGGTCGCGGGCGTCGGTGTGCGAGACGAGTTCCTCGTCGGCGATCGCGTTCCAGGCGTCGAGCGCGGGCAGTCGGGCGAGGAGGCGCATGGTCCGCCGGTACGCGCCGACGGTGTCGAACGCGGCGGCCCGGCACACGTCCTCGTCCGCGCCCACCTCCCGTCCGGCGAGGACGAGGGAGGTGGCGAGCCGCTTGAGGTCCCATTCCCAGGGGCCGACGACGGTCTCGTCGAAGTCGTTGAGGTCCATGACGAGCCGGCCGCGGGCGTCACCGTAGAGGCCGAAGTTGGCGGCGTGCGCGTCGCCGCATATCTGGGCGGCTATCCCGGTGACGGGCGTCCCGACGAGGTCCTGGGCCATCAGGCCGGCGGAGCCGCGCAGGAAGGCGAAGGGGCTCGCCGCCATCCTGCCGACCCGGATCGGGGCGAGCTCGGGGACCCTGCCGCGGCTCGACTCCTCGACGGCGCGCACGGCGTCGGGGCGGTCGGCGGCGAGGGCCGGCCGGTCGTGCGAGGAACGGGGCACCCGCTCGCGCAGCTGCTTGCCGTGGTCCTTGGGGGAGACCCCGGCGCCGGGGGCGGCGCGGCGCGCGAACCCCGGCACGTGCGGGACGCGCGCCCCGTCCTGTGCTCCGTCCGTACCGCGCTGTCCTGGCACGACGGCCCGGATCTCGTCCATGGGACGCCCTCCCCCGATGCGATGTCCAACATCATCCGGCCCCGACCGTACCGCCGTTGGCGATCAGCCGTCTCCCCCTGTGGACAACGCACCCGGGAGCCTGTGGACAACCGTCGGAACCCACGCTCTGGCCGGGCCTTCAGACCGCGACGGCCTCTTCCATCTCCTCCTCGATCTCCTTCTCCAGTTCGCCGAGGACCGGAGCTTCGGCACCCGTCCGGGCTGCTGCCGCCGGGTTGCGGCGCCGCGCCTCCGTGAGGCCGGCGATGACGACCAGCGCCGCGCCGGCGAGGAGCCAGAGGGCGAGGACGAGGATGTTGCGGCCGAGCCCGTGGCCGTCGAAGTAGACGTGGCCGCGTACGCCCTCGACGAAGCCCGCGCCGTTCCAGAAGGCGTGCAGCGCGCCGAAGAAGCCGGGCTGGAGCTCGGGCCGGTAGATGCCGCCGGAGCTCGTGAAGTTGAGCATGACGAAGAGCACCATGACGCCGAGCGTGGTCCAGCGGCGCAGGAAGGTGTGGAGGCCGACGCCGACGGCGAGGATGCCCGCCGCGTACAGCCAGGACAGCGCCCACACTCCGCCGAGGCCCTGGTCGACCAGGTGGAAGACCGGGCCGGCGAAGAGGGTGCCGACGAGGCTGACGATGAGCGACATGCCGGCGGCGAGGAGGGCCCTGATCCGCATGGGCAGGACTGCTCCGGCTCCGCCGATGACGGCGACCGAGGCGTACGCGCCGATGCTGAGGGCGACGAGCAGGAAGAAGACGCCCTGACCCGTGGGGTCGCCGGAGGCGGTGGGGGCGATGTCGGTGACCTCGAGCGGTGCGTCCTGGGCGGCGGCGACCTTGGTGAACACCTTCTCGACCGCCATGGCGCTGGTGTCGGAGGAGCCGGAGGCGACGAGCAGCTCGGGGCTCTCGCCGGGGATGTAGGCGCCGAAGCTGCGCTGCTCGCGCAGTGCGGAGACGGCCGTGTCCCGGTCGGCGACGGTACGGACGTCGAGGGCGCCGGCGCCCTTGTTCTGGAGGGTCTGCGCGAGAACCTGGGTGGTGGGGCCGGAGCCGACGATGTCGACGCGCAGGTCGTGGGGTTCGGGCGCGTGGAAGGCACCGAGGTAGGCGAGGCCCATGCCGATGCACATCAACAGGGGGGTGAGCAGATGTCCGAGGACATGCCGCAACGCACCGCTGGTGTTCGGTCCTGCGGACACCGAGACCTCCATGGTTGGCTTTTACAACTAAAGAACCGTTGTACTATACAACCGAAAGCCCGCAGGGGTCGACCGTCGTCCGGCCCACCCCGCACCCCGACAGCAGGGAGCGCACGATGACCGGCGGCGCACAGCCCACCCGTGAGGCGTCCGTGGACGTCATCCAGCGCGAGCTGACGGCCTTCGCCCGCCGGGCGCGCGCCGCGGCGGCCCGGGTCCACCCCGAGCTCCCGCTCGTCTCGTACACGCTCCTCGCCCACATCGAGGAGCAGCGCGGCTGCCGCGCCACCGACCTCGCGGCCCACTATTTCCTGGACAAGTCGACGGTGAGCCGCCAGCTCGCGGGCCTGGAGAAGCTCGGCTTCGTCGAGCGGCGTCCCGCCCCCGACGACCACCGGGTGCACGTCCTCCACCCCACGGAGGCCGGCACCAAGGTCCTGGCCGTGGCCCAGACGAACCGGATGGCCGCCTTCGAGCAGCGCCTGGAGGACTGGCCGGCCGAGGACCTCGCCCGCTTCGCCGCGTACCTGCTGCGCTACAACACCGCGGCAACGAGCCCAGCCCCCGAGCCCCCGGCGAACTGACCCCGGCCCCTCCTACAGCCCCGCGTCCCGGGCGAGCAGCGCCGCCTGTACGCGGTTCTCGCAGTGCAGCTTGGACAGGATCCGGCTCACGTACGTCTTCACCGTCGCCTCGCTCATGTGCAGCCGCTTCCCGGCGTCCGCGTTGGAGAGCCCCTCCCCGAGCAGTGCCAGGACGTCGCGCTCCTTCTCGCTGAGCGCCGCCACCCGTGCCCGCGCCTCCTCGGCGCGGGCCGCCTCCCTGCCGGTGGCCAGCCGCTCCACGACGTGCCGGGTCGCCGCCGGGGACAGATACGCGTCGCCCGCCGCGGCCGCCCGCACCGCCCTGATCAGTTCGGCGGGAGCCGTGTCCTTGAGCAGGAATCCGGCGCCCCCGTGCTCCAGGGCCCGCAGCACGTTCTCCCGCTCCCCGAAGGTCGTCAGGATGATCACCCGGGCCGCGGGCGCCGCCCGGCGCAGCTCCGGCAGGGCCGAGAGGCCGTCGAGCACGGGCATCTGGATGTCGAGCAGCACCACGTCGGCGGCGTGCGCCCGCGCGGCCTCGACCGCCGCCCGTCCGTCGGCCGCCTCCCCGACGACCTCGATCTCCGGGTCCGAGATGAGGATCATCCGGATCCCGGCCCTGATCAGAGGCTCGTCGTCGGCGATCACGACCCTGATGGGCTGCCCTGCCACAGCTTCTCCCCCACGCCTCCGGTACGGGCGGTGCAGCGCTACCGCTGCTCGACCACGTACGACTTCTTCTCGATCAGCTTGCCGTCCTTGAAGCAGAACCGGAAAACGGGCTCCTCCTCAAAGGTCTCGCCCTCCTCGGAGGACAGCAGCACCAGGCAGTTGGCGCCCTCCGGCCGCGTCGGGCCGGATCCGCCGAGGCCCGCCGTGGCTATGGTGTCGCCCGAGGGCAGCTGGTCACGGACCTCCTTCTCGGTCATCCCGACCTTCACCGCCTCGTACTGGGTGGGGTCGATCATCCCTTCCTTCAGCGATCCCATCAGGAAGTAGAGGCCGAAGCCCGCAGCCACCACGAGCAGGACGAGCGCCGCGAACCCGATCCCGCAGCCCAGCGCGATCGCCCCGCCCGTACTCCTGCTCCTGCCCCCACGCATGGCCATCGCCAGCTCCCGTTCCGTGAACGTCCAGTCGGCCGGTCCGACCGTGACCGGACGACCATCGCCCACCAGCGGTTTCGTGGTCTGCTGCCGGAAGTCGTCGGCCGCATCGACCAAAGGTGCTGCCTCGGCGACCGGCGCCGCCCCGTACGGCAGCATCCCGGCCACCCGGAACCCGCCTCCGTCGGCCGGGCCCGCGTGACACATGCCGCCCACGAGGCGGGCCCGCTCGGCGAGCCCTGCAAGACCCTGCCTGCCGCTCACGACGTCCTTCACCGGTCCGTCCACCGGCTCCCCGTTGACGACCTCGACGACGAAGGTGTCCGGCTCGTACCGCAGCTCGACGCCGATCGGCGTCCCCGGCGCGTACTTGTAGGCGTTGGTGAGGGCCTCCTGCACGATCCTGTACGCGGCGTGGTCGGCGGCCGGCGCCAGTGGTCGCTCGTCCCCGAGACGCCGCAGTCCGACGGAGGTGCCGGCCGCCCGGGCCGCCGCGACGAGCCCCTCGATGCCGGCGATCCCGCGGGCGGCCCGCCCCGTCTCGTCCCCGGCCGGGGCGGGCGCCGCCGCCGTCCCGTCGTCCGCCGCGACGCCGTCGCGGAGTATCCCGACGACTTCCCGCAGCTCGTGCATGGCGGTCACCGAGGCGTTCCGCAGGACGCCGACCACCTCGCGCTGCCGTTCGCCCAGCTCCCGGTCCACTTCGAGCGCGCCGGTGTGCACGGCGATCAGCGCCAGCTGGTGTCCGAGGCTGTCGTGCATGTCCTGGGCGATCCGCTGCCGCTCGCGCAGCCTGGCGTGCCAGACCACCATGCTCCGCTCCCGGAGCAGCTGCGCGTTGCGTTCCTGGAGGGCGTGCAGCAGGGTCCGCCGCTGCGTCCAGTACCGGTGGGCGAGGCCGGGAGCGAGGATGGTGCCCAGGTAGTAGAGGGTCGCTATGAAGGCGACGGAGAGCAGTCTCTGCCGGTCCCAGGTCTCCAGGAGCGTCCCGCCGACGTTCAGGACGAAGGCGGCGATGAACGCGGCCAGTGCCCGCCCGACACTGGCGACGTACCGGCCGGACGACCAGCCCAGCATGATGAGCAGCGGCGCGAGGCCGGGCAGGAAGGGCGTGAGCCCGGCGGTCAGGACGAGCACGCTCGCGGGAAGTCTGCGCCGCAGCAGCGACAGCAGGGCCGCACCGGCGGCGACCGCGGCGAGGCGCCATCCCTCGCCGCCCATGAGTTCCTCGGCGCCCGCGGCGAGCAGCGCGAGGATGACGGCGATGGCCACCTCACCGGTGATCCTGCGCCGCGACCACTGCCCGGGCACGGCGAACCAGCGCCACCAGGCGGCGGCCCTGGACCCGATCCGCCACGCGGTCCGGCCCCCCGACTTCGACATCTCGTCCACGCTGGAACCCTAGGCAGCGGGCGGTGTCCCGGACGTCCCTCTTTCGTCTCGCGGTCGGACGACCAAAGTCGCGGACCCCGTCGGACCACTCGCCCTCGCGGAGGTGGGAAGGGTCACATCGGAACGTACAAACGCGGAAGCCCCGTAGGTCGATGACCTACGGGGCTTCCGTCTGGTGCGCGAGGGGGGAGTTGAACCCCCACGCCCTTGCGGGCACTGGAACCTGAATCCAGCGCGTCTGCCTATTCCGCCACCCGCGCATTGGGTGATCTCCCTGCCCTCTCACTTTTCAGTGGGAGCGCCTGGCGACATCTGAAGATTAGCACGTCGTAGACCGTGGATTCACATCCGTTGTTTCGCCCCCGCTCCCGGAGAACAAGGAGAGGGAGGGAGGCCCGCCCGGGCCGCGCGGAGGGCGAGGAGCGCGAGCGGGGAGGAGTGAGGAACGAGAGGCGAGGAGAGGAGAGGAGACGGGGGGAAGTGGGAAGGGAGAGAGCCGAGTGGGAGGACCGACCGACTGGGACGGAAGAGGGAAGCGAGAAGGAGGGGAGAAGGAGGGAGGAAGGGGACGGACCGTCCCGGAACCCCGGCCCGAGCCTCCGCTCCCACAGCCGGGTGCGGGACACTGTCCACAGGCCGCCTCTACGATCCGTGGGGAAAGCCTGTGAGAGGTGACACTCGTCCACAGGGCAGAGAAGGGGAACCAGCCGATTTCCCGACGCGTGGATACGATCAGTAAGCAGTACCAGGGCGACAACGACGGAGGAGGTGCCCCATGGGAGTCCTGAAGCGTTTCGAGCAGCGTCTCGAAGGTCTGGTCAACGGCACCTTCGCCAAGGTCTTCAAGTCCGAGGTCCAGCCCGTCGAGATCGCGGGCGCGCTCCAGCGCGAGTGCGACAACAACGCGACGATCTGGAACCGCGAGCGGACCGTCGTCCCCAACGACTTCATCGTGGAACTGAGCACGCCGGACTACGAGCGTCTCAGCCCCTACTCGGGCCAGCTCGGCGACGAGCTCGCCGGCCTGGTCAGGGACTACGCGAAGCAGCAGCGGTACACCTTCATGGGACCGATCAAGGTCCACCTGGAGAAGGCCGAGGACCTCGACACCGGTCTGTACCGCGTCCGCAGCCGCACGCTCGCGTCGAGTACGTCACAGCCGCAGCCGCCCTCCGCGGGGCCGCAGCAGCACCAGCAGCAGGGCCGCGGCGGCTACGGGTACCCCCCGGCCGGCGCCCCGCCCATGCCCGCCTCCCCGCCCCCCGGCGCGCCCGGCCACCGGCCGACGGCGCCCGCGGGACGCCCGGCGGGCGGCCCCGGATCCATGCCCGGCCCCGCCACCCACGGCGGAGCGGGCGCTCCGGTGCGCCGCTGGATCGAGATCAACGGCACCCGCCACCAGATCTCCCGCCCGACCCTGGTCCTCGGCCGCAGCACCGACGCGGACGTGAGGATCGACGATCCCGGCGTCTCCCGCCGGCACTGCGAGATCCGGACCGGAACGCCCTCGACGATCCAGGATCTGGGATCCACCAACGGCATCGTGGTGGACGGGCAGCACACCACCCGCGCTACGCTCCGCGACGGCTCGCGGATCGTCGTGGGCAGCACCACCATCGTTTACCGGCAAGCCGAAGGGTGAAGCGGGGGCAATGTCAGAGCTGACCCTGACGGTCATGCGGTTGGGTTTCCTGGCCGTTCTGTGGCTGTTCGTCATCGTGGCCGTCCAGGTCATCCGCAGTGACCTGTTCGGTACGCGGGTCACCCAGCGCGGGTCGCGGCGCCAGGACGCCCGACCCCAGCAGAACGCGCGTCAGAACGCCGCGCCTCCGCAGCAGCGCGGCCAGCAGAACACGGGCGGCCGCCAGCGGCGCGGCGCCCCGACCAAGCTGGTCGTCTCCGAGGGCACCCTCACCGGCACGACCGTCGCCCTCCAGGGCCAGACGATCACGCTGGGCCGGGCGCACGACTCGACGATCGTCCTCGACGACGACTACGCGTCCAGCCGGCACGCCCGGATCTACCCGGACCGGGACGGCCAGTGGATCGTCGAGGACCTCGGGTCCACGAACGGCACCTATCTCGACCGGACCCGCCTCACCACCGCCACACCCATTCCGCTGGGCGCGCCGATCCGCATCGGCAAGACCGTCATCGAGCTGCGGAAGTAGTGCTACATCATGAATGAGCGCGAGCGAGCCGGGACGGTCCCCGCCACAGGACGTGCCGCGCTCCCGACCGGAGCGACTGAATCGACCGGCGTGGCCGGAGCGACCGGAGGGTGGGCAGTGTGGGTCGAGACCGGCTGTACCCCGATGCAGCGTCGACAGGGCAGGTGCGCATGACTCTGTCCCTGCGATTCGCCGCGGGCTCGCACAAGGGCATGATCCGCGAGGGCAACGAGGACTCGGGCTACGCCGGTCCCCGGCTGCTCGCCATCGCGGACGGCATGGGCGGCCAGGCCGCCGGTGAGGTCGCCTCCTCCGAGGTGATCTCCACGCTCGTCACGCTCGACGACGACGTCCCCGGCTCCGACATCCTCACCTCGCTGGGTACGGCGGTGCAGCGCGCCAACGACCAGCTGCGGATGATGGTCGAGGAGGACCCGCAGCTGGAGGGCATGGGCACCACGCTCACCGCCCTGCTGTGGACCGGCCAGCGGCTCGGTCTCGTGCACGTCGGAGACTCCCGCGCCTACCTCCTCCGCGACGGTGTCCTCACCCAGATCACCCAGGACCACACCTGGGTCCAGCGCCTCGTCGACGAGGGCCGGATCACCGAGGAAGAGGCCACCACCCACCCGCAGCGCTCGCTCCTGATGCGCGCGCTCGGCAGCGGCGACCACGTCGAGCCCGACCTCTCCATCCGCGAGGTCCGCGCCGGCGACCGCTATCTGATCTGCTCCGACGGCCTGTCCGGGGTGGTCTCGCACCAGACCCTCGAGGACACCCTCGCCAGCTACCAGGGCCCGCAGGAGACCGTGCAGGAGCTGATCCAGCTCGCGCTGCGCGGCGGCGGCCCCGACAACATCACGGTGATCGTCGCCGACGTCCTCGACGTCGACGGCGGCGACACCCTCGCCGGTCACCTCAGCGACACCCCGGTCATCGTGGGCGCCGTCGCCGAGAACCAGGCACAGCTGAACGACGGCGGGGCGATGCAGACCCCGGCCGGCCGCGCCTCCGGCCTCGGCCGCCCCGCGCCGCACCAGCAGCCGCCCGCCGGCGGCTTCGGTCCGCCCGGCAGCGGCGACGACCACGGCTACGGCGGCATGCCCCCGCAGGGCTCCTTCGACTCGTACACGGACGACGACTTCGTCAAGCCGCGGACCGGCCGCAAGTGGCTCAAGCGCTCCTTCTTCATCGTCCTCGCCCTCGCCGTCGTCGGCGGCGGTCTGTACGGCGCCTGGCGCTGGACGCAGACGCAGTACTTCGTGGGCGCCAAGGACCAGCACGTGGCGCTGTACCAGGGCATCAGCCAGGACCTGGCGTGGGTGTCGCTGTCGAAGGTCGAGAAGGACCACCCCGAGATCGAACTCAAGTACCTCCCCGCCTACCAGCGGAAGCAGGTCGAGGACACGATCGCGGGCGGCAGCCTCGGCAAGGCCGAGACGAAGATCTCCGAGCTGGCCGTGCAGGCCTCGGCCTGCAAGAAGGCCGAGCAGCGGCACGCCGCCGCCGAGAAGGCCGCCGACCAGGCGAGCAAGCCGCCGGCCACGCAGAAGCCGAGCGGCACCGCCACCCCTGACTCCAAGCCCACCACAGCCGCTCCGTCCCCGGGTCCCACCCTCACCGCGGAGGAGCAGAAGCTGGCCTCGAACTGCGGCAAGCAGTAAGCACCCGTAGGGGGCCTTTCACCACCATGAGCGTTGTCACCAACACGACCACCATCGGCGCGATCGAGGCGCCGAGCCGCCGCAACACCGAGCTGGCGCTGCTCGCGTTCGCCGTCGTCATCCCGGTGTTCGCGTACCTCAACGTGGGCCTGGCCATCGACGGCAAGGTCCCCGCGGGCATGGCCGGGTACGGCCTCGGCCTGGCGCTGCTCGCGGGCGTCGCGCACCTGGTGGTGCGGAAGTGGGCCCCGTACGCGGACCCGCTGCTGCTGCCGCTCGCGACCCTGCTCAACGGCCTGGGCCTGGTGCTGATCTGGCGTCTCGACCAGTCGCCGCGCATCATCGCCCGGTACAAGACGTTCAGCCCGGACGCGCCGAACCAGATGATGTACTCGGCGATCGGCGTCGCCATGTTCGTGGGCGTGCTTCTGCTGCTCAAGGACCACCGCGTCCTCCAGCGCTACACGTACATCTCCATGGTCGCGGCCCTGGTCCTGCTGCTGCTGCCGCTCGTACCGGGCCTCGGCGCGGACGTCTTCGGCGCCAAGATCTGGATCAACGTCGGCGGCTTCTCCATCCAGCCCGGCGAGTTCGCCAAGCTGGTCCTCGCCGTGTTCTTCTCCGGCTATCTGATGGTGAAGAGAGACGCGCTCGCGCTGGCCAGCCGCCGGTTCATGGGGCTCTACCTGCCGCGCGGCCGTGACCTGGGCCCGATCCTGACGATCTGGGCGATCAGCCTTCTCATCCTGGTCTTCGAGAACGACCTCGGTACGTCGCTGCTGTTCTTCGGCATGTTCGTGATCATGCTGTACGTGGCGACGGAGCGGACCAGCTGGGTCGTGATGGGTCTGCTGATGTCCACCGCGGGCGCGGTCGTCGTCGGTTCCACGGCGAGTCACGTGCAGTCCCGTGTCGCCGCGTGGCTCGACCCCTTCGAGTGCCTGAAGACGGCGCCCGAGGGCTCGAACATGGCCATGGCCTGCGACCAGATGACGCAGGTGCTGATGTCCTTCGGCTCCGGCGGCATCCTCGGCACCGGCCTCGGCCAGGGCAACTCCGACCTGGTCGGCTTCGCCGCCAACTCCGACTTCATCTTCGCCACCGTCGGCGAGGAGCTCGGTCTCACCGGCGTCATGGTCTTCCTGCTCTTCTACGGCCTGATCGTCGAACGCGGTGTGCGCACCTCGCTCGCCGCCCGTGACCCCTTCGGCAAGCTGCTCGCGATGGGTCTGTCCGGTGCCTTCGCGCTCCAGATCTTCGTCGTCGCCGGCGGTGTGATGGGCCTCATCCCGCTCACCGGTATGACCATGCCGTTCCTGGCGTACGGCGGATCCTCCGTGATCGCCAACTGGGCCCTGATCGGCATCCTCATCCGGATCAGCGACACCGCGCGCCGCCCCGCACCCGCCCCCGCCCCGAACCCCGACGCCGAGATGACCCAGGTGGTCCGTCCGTGAACAAGCCGCTGCGGCGGGTCGCGATCTTCTGCGGCCTGCTGGTCCTCGCCCTGCTCCTGCGGGACAACTGGCTCCAGCTCGTCCGCGCCGACGAACTGAACGCTCACCCGAAGAACCGGCGCGTCCAGATCGAGCGGTACTCGAACGAGCGCGGCAACATCGTCGTCGACGGCAAGCCGATCACGGGCTCCGTCGACTCGGGCGACAAGTTCTACAAGTTCAAGCGGACCTATGTGGACGGCCCCATGTGGGCCCCGGTCACCGGGTACGCCTCGCAGGCCTACGACGCCAACCAGATCGAGAAGATCGAGGACGGCATCCTCACCGGCAACGACGACCGGCTCTTCTTCGACCGCACCCTCGCCATGTTCACCGGCGAGAAGAAGAAGGGCGGCGACGTCGTCACCACCCTCAGCGGCGCCGCGCAGAAGGCCGCCTTCGAGGGTCTCGGCGACAAGACCGGCGCCGTCGTCGCGATCGAGCCGAAGACCGGCAAGATCCTCGCGATGGCGTCCACTCCCTCGTACGACCCGTCCACCTTCGCCGGCTACTCCGGCAAGGACGAGAAGGCCTGGGTCGCGCTGGAGAAGGACAAGAACAAGCCGAAGCTGAACCGCGCGATCCGAGAGATCTACCCGCCCGGCTCCGTCTTCAAGGTCGTCACCGCCGCCGCGGCGCTGGAGAACGGCAAGATCACCGACATCAACGCGCCGACCGACACCCCCGAGGGCTGGAAGATCCCGCTCTCCACCAAGCCGATGATCAACCACGCCAGGGGCTGTGCCAACGCCAGCCTCAAGCACGCCCTCGACATCTCGTGCAACTCGGTCTTCGCGAAGCTCGGCGACGACGTCGGTGTCGAGAAGATGACCGAGATGGCGGAGAAGTTCGGCTTCAACGCCGAGCAGTTCACCCCGGTCCGCTCCTCCGCCTCCGTGTTCGACAAGAAGGCCGACCGCGGCGGCAACGCGCTCTCGTCAATCGGCCAGTACAACACCGCCACCACCCCGCTCCAGATGGCGATGGTCACGGCGGCGATCGCCAACGACGGCAAGCTGATGAAGCCGTACATGATCGACCAGCTGGCGGCCCCGAACCTCGACATCATCAAGCAGAACGAGCCGGAGGAGTTGAGCCGGCCGGTCTCGCCGGAGACCGCCCAGAAGCTCCAGCAGATGATGGAGAGCGTCGTCGCCAACGGCACCGGCGGCAACGCCGACCTGAACATGGACGGCGTGACGGTCGGCGGCAAGACGGGTACGGCCCAGCACGGCGAGAAGAACGCCAAGCGTCCTTACGCCTGGTTCATCTCGTACGCGAAGACCTCCGAGGGCTCCCCGGTCGCGGTCGCCGTCGTCGTCGAGGACTCGGCCGGCACCGACCGTGAGGACATCACCGGTGGCGGCCTCGCCGCCCCGATCGCGAAGGCCGTGATGAAGGCGGTCCTGAAGACCCGGGGCTGACCCCCCGGACCCCGTACGAGCCAGGTACCGGTCAGGTATCAGCTACCGGCCCCGGGCGGAACGCCTTCCCGGGGCCGGTAGCGTATGCGCGAACAGCACACACCGCCGGACCACCCATGGGTGCGGTCGGGACAGACGGAGAGGGCTGGATTAGCTATGGAAGAGCCGCGTCGCCTCGGCGGCCGGTACGAGCTGGGCCCGGTGCTCGGCCGTGGTGGCATGGCCGAGGTGTACCTCGCCCAGGACACCCGGCTCGGCCGCACCGTCGCCGTGAAGACGCTGCGGGCCGACCTGGCCCGTGACCCGTCCTTCCAGGCCCGGTTCCGCCGTGAGGCACAGTCCGCCGCCTCGCTGAACCATCCGGCGATCGTCGCGGTCTACGACACCGGCGAGGACTACGTCGACCAGGTCTCCATCCCGTACATCGTGATGGAGTACGTCGACGGGTCGACCCTTCGTGAGCTGCTTCACTCCGGGCGCAAGCTGCTGCCCGAGCGCACGCTCGAGATGACGGTCGGCATCCTCCAGGCGCTGGAGTACTCGCACCGCGCCGGCATCGTGCACCGTGACATCAAGCCGGCGAACGTCATGCTGACGCGCACCGGCCAGGTCAAGGTCATGGACTTCGGCATCGCGCGCGCCATGGGCGACGCGGGCATGACCATGACGCAGACCGCCGCGGTGATCGGCACCGCCCAGTACCTCTCCCCCGAGCAGGCCAAGGGCGAGCAGGTCGACGCCCGCTCCGACCTGTACTCCACCGGCTGCCTGCTCTACGAGCTGCTCACCGTGCGGCCGCCGTTCATCGGCGACTCCCCGGTCGCGGTCGCGTACCAGCACGTCCGCGAGGAGCCGCAGCCGCCGAGCAACTTCGACCCCGAGATCACGCCCGAGATGGACGCCATCGTCCTGAAGGCGCTGGTCAAGGACCCCGACTACCGCTACCAGTCCGCCGACGAGATGCGCGCGGACATCGAGGCCTGCCTCGACGGTCAGCCGGTCGCGGCCGCCCTCGCGATGGGGATGGGGGGCGCGCCCGGGTACGGCGGGGGCTACGGCGGCTATCCGCCGGAGGACCAGCCGACCACCGCGCTGCGCCAAGCCGACCCGGCCGGCCAGACGTCGATGCTGCCGCCGGTCAACCCGGACGACGGCGGCTACGGCTACGACGACCGTCCGGACCGCCGTCGCGGCGGTGGCCAGAAGAAGTCGAACACCTCGACGATCCTGCTGGCCCTGGCGGGCGTCCTCGTGCTCGTCGGCGCGATCTTCATCGGTGTCTCGATCTTCGACAAGAAGGACGGGCCGCAGAAGGTCACGGTCCCGCAGCTGGTCGGCCAGACCATGGCCGCGGCGCAGGACCGCGCGAAGAACGCCCAGGTGAAGGTCCAGCAGGCCGGCACCGAGCGCTGCGACCAGCCCAAGGACACCATCTGCCGTCAGGACCCGGCCGCGGACGGCACCGCGACGATGGAGACCGACGGCACGATCCAGGTGTTCGTCTCCGAGGGCTCCCCGCTCGTCGAGGTCCCGGACGTCATGGAGCAGTCCCAGGAGCGGGCCGAGCAGACCCTCAAGGACAAGGGCTTCAAGGTCAAGGTCGAGCAGGAGGAGTCCGAGGAGGAGCCGGGCACGGTCCTGCGGCAGAACCCGGAGGGCGGCACCAAGGCCGAGCAGAACTCCGAGATCACGATCACGGTCGCGAAGAAGCAGCTGTCGGAGCTTCCCAGCGTCAAGGGCCGGACCTACGACCAGGCCGTCCAGCAGCTGAACTCCCTCGGCTTCACGAGCGTGAGCAAGGAGGACGTCGACTCGACCGAGCCCGCGGGCACGGTCGTCGACCAGACCCCGCAGGGTCCGTCGAACCAGCCGAAGGACGTCCAGATCACGCTGAAGGTCTCCAAGGGCCCGCAGCAGACCCAGGTCCAGATCCCCGCGGACATCGCCGGGAAGAAGTACAAGGACGTCAAGGCGCAGCTGGAGGGCCTCGGCCTGGTGGTGGTGCAGGCGGGCTCCGACAAGGAGGACGCCGTGGTGATCAACTCGAGCCCGGCGGCGGGCCAGATGGCCAACCCGGGTGACACCGTCACCGTCTTCACGATGGGCGGCGGGGACAACAACAACGGGAACCCCGGCGGCGGCGGCTTCTTCGGCTGACGCCCTCACGCCCGATACGCACAGAGGAGAGCCCCGGCATCCAGGACGGATGCCGGGGCTCTCCCGTCGTCCGAAGACCAGCTGCTGCCCGAAGGTCAGCGCAGCTCCGCCGGCGGGGTGCGGTCGCTGTCGACCTTCTCCGTGCGTTCCAGTTCGCCCCAGACGATGTAGCGGTAGTCCGAGGTGTACATCGGGGTGCAGGTGGTCAGCGTGATGTAGCGGCCGGGCTTGGTCCTGCCTGACTCCTTCGGGACGGGCTGGAGGACCTCCACGTTGTACTTCGTGGTCTCGGGCAGGGTCTTGTAGACCTTGTAGACGTACCAGGTGTCCTTCGTCTCGAAGACGATCGCGTCCCCGGTCTTCAACTTGTGGATGTTGTGGAACTTGGCGCCGTGCCCGTCCCGGTGCGCGGCGAGCGTGAAGTTGCCCTGCTTGTCCTGCGGCAGACCGGACTTGATCGGGTCGGTGTAGTAGCCGGCGACGCCGTGGTTGAGGACGTCGGTGCCGGTGCCCTGCTTCACCAGGACCTCGCCGTTCTTCATGGCGGGTACGTGGAGGAAGCCGATGCCGTCCTTGGTGTCGAGCGCCCCGGGGCCCTGGTCCGCCCACTGGTCGCGGACCTGGGCGCCGTCCTTGTCGGCGGCGCGGTCGGCGAGGACGTTCGTCCACCACAGCGAGTAGACGACGAAGAGGCCGAGCACCAGGCCCGCAGTGATGAGGAGTTCGCCGAAGAGGCTGATGATGCCGGCGATCCGGTTGCGCGCGCGTGCCACTAGGTCGTCCCGTCGTCCCGTCCGGAGGTGTGGGGTCTCAGCCTACGAGCGCTTGCGGCTTTCCCTTGCTGCGCGGGCGTTCCTCGACCAGCTTGCCCCACACGATCATGCGGTACGTGCTGGTGAACTCCGGCGTGCAGGTGGTCAGTGTGATGTACCGGCCGGGGCCCTTGAAGCCGGACTGCTTCGGCACGGGGTCGATCACGGAGACGTTGGAGGGCGAGGTCTGCGGCAGGATGCTGGCCATCTCGTACGTGTAGTACGCGCTCTTGGTCTCGACGACGATCGGGTCCCCGGGCTTCAACTGGTTGATGTACCGGAACGGTTCGCCGTGTGTGTTGCGGTGGCCGGCCACCGCGAAGTTGCCCTGCTTGTCGGCCGGCATGGCCGTCTTGAGCTTGCCCTCGCCGTAGTGGCCGACCATGCCCTTGTCGAGGACCTTGGTCTTGCTGATGCCCTCGGCGATGGGGACGACGACGTCCAGCTTGGGGATGTACATGATGGCGAAGCCCTTGCCGGGCTCGAAGGCCTCGGGCTTGTCGTCGTCGCCGCCGTGGGACCAGGTGTCCTCGATCTGCTCCTTGGCCTTGTCGGTCTCCTGGCCGGCGAGCACGTTCGTCCACCACAGCTGGTAGGTGACGAAGAGGAGCATGACGACGCCGAGGGTGATGAAGAGTTCTCCGACGACCCGGCTGGCGACGACGCCGACGCTCTCCTTGGCCGCGCGGGCGGCGCGCCGGGCCTCCACCCGGGAGAGGGGCCGCCCTTCGGCGGCGCCCGGTGCCGGGGTCGAGGGGGCGGCGACGCCCCGGTTTCGGCCACGGCCGCCCTTGGCGGCCCGACGGCGCTCGGCACGCCCCGGGCCCGGCCCCGGCTCGGAAGGAGCTTCGGAAGGGGCCTTGGAGGGGTCTTCCAGGGCCCGCAGGGGCATCGTCTCGTCCCTGGGGGCCGCCGGTGCCTCCTCCGCCTCGTACGCCCCGTACGAGGGCTCGTAGGGGGCTTCGGGGGCGTAGGGCTCGGGCCGTGCGTACTGCTCGGTGGGTGCGTACTGCTCGGCCGGCGGCGCATAGGCCTGCGCGGCGGCGTACGGCTGCTCCGCGGGTACGTACCCGGCACCGGCCCCGTACTGCTCGGCCGGCGCGTACTGCTCGGCCGGTGCGTGCTGTTCGGCTGGTGCGTACTGCTCGGCCGGCGCAAAGGTCTCGGCCGGTACGTTCGGTTCCGCCGGTGCGTACTGCTCCGCCGCGACGTTCGGTTCCGCCGGTGCGTACGCCTCCGTCGGCGCGTACGGCTCGGCCTGCGCGTACGGATCCCCGGGTATCGGCTCCCTTTCCGGCTCCGGTCCCGGCCGGTTCGTCGCCCGGAACCACGGCGAGCCCGTCGTCACGCGACGGCCTTGCCCACCACCGGAGCGAGACCCGCCGACCGGCCGACCGCCCCCTTGTCGCCGCACTGCTCCAGCCAGTTGGCGAGCATCAGGTGCCCGTGCTCGGTGAGGACGGACTCGGGGTGGAACTGCACGCCCTCGACGGGGAGTTCGCGGTGGCGCAGGCCCATGATGATGCCGTCCTCGGTCCGTGCCGTGACCTCCAGCTCGGCGGGCACGGTGGCGGGCTCGGCGGCCAGCGAGTGGTAGCGGGTCGCGGTGAACGGCGAGGGAAGACCGGCGAAGACGCCCCGGCCCTCGTGCGTGACGAGCGAGGTCTTGCCGTGCAGCAGCTCGGGCGCGCGGTCGACGACGCCGCCGTACGCCACGGCCATCGACTGCATGCCGAGGCAGACGCCGAAGACGGGCACGCCGGTGTCGGCGCAGTGCCGGACCATGTCGATGCAGACCCCGGCCTGTTCGGGCGCGCCGGGCCCAGGGGACAGCAGGACGCCGTCGAAGCCGTCCTGGGCGTGGCTCAGCTCGACCTCGTCGTTGCGGAGGACTTCGCACTCGGCGCCGAGCTGGTAGAGGTACTGAACGAGGTTGAAGACGAAGCTGTCGTAGTTGTCGACGACGAGAATTCGCGCGCTCACTGGCCGTCCACCGTCACATCGTTGAACGGAAGCAGAGGCTCCGCCCAGGGGAACACGTACTGGAAGAGGACATAGACGACCGCGAGGACCAGCACGATCGAGATCAGCGCGCGTACCCACGCGTTGCCCGGCAGATGCCGCCAGATCCAGCCGTACATGACGTGGACCGCCCCTTCCGTTCGTTACGGGGACCAGAGTACGGGGCGAGGGGGCCGTGAGGGGTCAGCTGTCCAAAGCCTGTGGACGGCCGTCGGTCACGGGGCGGGTGGCGTCGAGGTGTGCCCAGACGATCAGCCGGTGGCTGCTGCCCCACTCGGGGTCGCAGGTGGTGAGGGTGAGGTAGCGGCCCGGTCCGTCGAAGCCGGACTTCCTGGGGACGGGGTCGACGACGGCGGTGTCGTCGGGGACGGTCCGGTACGGGCCGCGGTCGATGCGGTAGGTGAACCAGGTCGTGCCGTCGGTGAGGACGACCGCGTCGCCGGGGCGCAGGCGCGGGAAGTCCTTGAAGGGGTCGCCGTGGGTGCGGCGGTGGCCGGCGACGGCGAAGTTCCCGGTGCCGCCGAGCGGGGCGGTGCGGGGGTAGTGCCCGAGGCCCTTCTTCAGGACGTCGGGGCCGGTGCCTTCGAGGACGGGCCATTTCCAGTCGCGGCCGAGCCGGGGGACGTACATCACGGCGATGCCCTTGCCGGTGACGTACGGCGGCGGTACGCGCGCGGGTGCGGCGGCGACGGGGGTGTCGGCCCATGCGCGCTGGAGGGTGTCGATCTGGGCGGCGCCGGCTCTATCGGCCTGGACACCGGTCCAGTACAGGAGGTAGGCGACGAAGAGGACGATGAGTGCGCCGGTGGTGACGCACAGCTCGCTGAGGGTCCTCACGAGGAGACGCAAGCGGCCCTCCCGCTGTCAGCTCGCCGGCTTCGCGTAGTGGAGGTCCACTGTGCCCGAGTACCCGGGAAGAGTCACCGTCCTGTGCTCGTCCACTTTCCAGCCGAGCCCGTACGCCTTGACGTACAGCTGGTAGTTCTGGAGCGCGGGGGAGGCGGCCAGCGCCTTGGTCAGCCTGCCCTGGTCGCCGACGGCGGTGATCTTGTACGGCGGGGAGTAGACGCGGCCCTGGAGGATCAGGGTGTTGCCGACGCAGCGCACGGCGCTGGTGGAGATGAGCCGCTGGTCCATGACCCGGATGCCTTCGGCTCCGCCCTGCCACAGGGCGTTGACGACGGCCTGGAGGTCCTGCTGGTGGATGACCAGGTCGTTGGCCTGCGGTTCGGGGTAGCCGGGGGCGGCCTGGGCGTCGGGCGGGGCGTCGTTGAGGGTGACGGTGAGGCCGGAGCCGGAGACCTCGGTGGTCCCCGCCTTCGCTTCGAGCGCGTCGAGTTTCTCGTCCTGCGCGCGCGTGGAGCCGTCGTCGCGGGCGGCGAGCGAGTCGACCTGGCCGCGGAGGGCGGCGGTGGACTCGTCGAGGCCGGCGTTCTTGTGGCTGCGTTCCTCGATCAGGTCGGAGAGCCTGAGGAGGGAGGCGTCCGTGCGGATGTTGGTGCCCTTGGCGGTGTTGAAGCTCGTGACGAAGATCAGTCCGGCCAGGGCGAAGACGGCAAGGGTGAGCACTCGGACGGGGCGCCACCTCGTGGTGCGGCCCGGCCCTTCGGGAGTGTCGGCGGAATTGCTCAACGTACCCTGATCCCCTTCGGTGCCGCGGAACCACTACGCTAACGGACGCCTGGGGGACGCAGTCGTCCTCCTTCGTCACATCCCGGCGCCAGCCACAGTTCCCTGCGCGGTCACGCAGCGCATCGACAGGAGAGTCCCTCGTGCCGAAGTCACGGATCCGCAAGAAGGCCGACTTCACGCCTCCGCCCGCCAAGCAGGCCACCAACATCAAGCTGACCAATCGCAGCTGGGTGGCGCCGGTGATGCTGGCGCTGTTCGCCATCGGTCTGGTGTGGATCGTGGTCTTCTACGTCACCGACGGCTCCATGCCGGTCGAGTCGATCCGGAACTGGAACATCGTGGTGGGCTTCGGCTTCATCGCGGCCGGCTTCGGCGTCTCCACGCAGTGGAAGTAGCCGGCTAGCGCTTCCGTCGGCCCCTCGTCAAGCTCTCCCCCGAGCTTATCCACAGCGTTGTGCACAGCACTGGATAACTTACGAAGATCTGTGGATAACTCGCACGAGGTTGACGGCGGTATGACCGGAATCACCCTCGGCAGAACGTGCGACGCCCCTCGCCTCCCTGGAGAAACACCAGGTCAGAGGCGAGGGGCGCGGTCTTTCCCCATAGTGGGGGCGAGATTCGCCACGCACTGTGGATAACTCTGGGGAAAGCTCACAGAAGAGCTCTTCCACAGGCCCCCGCGCTCAGGTGAGCGCAGCCGATCGGGCGAGCACGATCCCCAGGTCGATCAGGAGCACCAGGGCACAGGCCCCGTACTGCACGAGGTCCCGCCGGGCCCGGGGCGCGTGCACCATCGCGTACGTCAGCAGGACGCCGGCCACCAGACCGCCGATGTGCGCCTGCCAGGAGATCCCCGGACGGGTGAACGTGATGAGCAGGTTCAGCGCCACGAACAGAAGCGCGGGACGCATGTCCTGCCGCCTGCGGCGGGCCAGCACGATCCAGGCGCCGAGCAGGCCGTAGACGATGCCCGAAGCGCCGAGCGAGAACTGGTTCTGCGGGGAGAGCAGATAGGCGAGCGCGGAGCCGGAGAGCCCGGAGAGCAGGCAGAGCGCCGTGTACCGGATCCGCCCCAGTTCGGGCTCGACGATCCCGCCGATCATCCACAGGCCCAGCATGTTGAAGAGGAAGTGCGTGATCTCCTGATGGAGGAAGGCGGAGGTCAGCAGCCGGTACCACTCGCCGTCCGCGACCCCGACGAGCTCACCGCTCGGAAGGTTGGCGCCGCCGATCAGGGCGAGGTCGTCGAGGAGCCGCTCGCCCACCACCTGGACGGCGATGAACAGCGCCAGGTTGATCGCCATGAGGATCTTGGTGACGAGGCGCCCGTCCGCCGCCACCCGGCCGCCCGCAAGCGTCCGGGGCTGGTTGGCACCGGCGGAGTGGCCGGTGCCGGAGCCGCCGCGTACGCACTCCGGGCACTGGAAACCGACGGACGCGGAGATCATGCACTGCGTGCAGATGGGCCTGTCGCAGCGGGCGCAGCGGATGCCGGTCTCGGCCTCCGGATGGCGGTAGCAGCGCAGCAGACCGGGCTGCGTGTCCATGGCGGGTTCCGTCCCTTCCGCCTCAGCGCTTCTCGATCACCACGGACTCGACGACGACGTCCTGGAGCGGACGCTCGGTGTGGGCGTCGGTCGGGGTGGTCGCGATCGCGTCCACGACCTTCCGGCTCTCCTTGTCGACGACCTCGCCGAAGATGGTGTGCTTGCGGTTCAGCCACGTCGCCGGGCCGACGGTGACGAAGAACTGCGAGCCGTTGGTGCCCGGGCCCGCGTTGGCCATGGCCAGCAGGTAGGGGCGGTCGAAGAAGAGCTCCGGGTGGAACTCGTCGGCGAACTCGTAGCCGGGGCCGCCCGTGCCGTTCCCCAGCGGGTCGCCGCCCTGGATCATGAAGCCCTTGATGACCCGGTGGAAGACCGTTCCGTCGTAGAGCGGGTCCGAGGAGACCGTGCCGGTGGCGGGGTGCGTCCACTCACGCTCGCCCGAGGCGAGCTCGACGAAGTTCCGGACCGTCTTCGGGGCGTGGAACGGCATCAGCCGCACCTCGATGTCGCCCAGGCTCGTCTTGAGGATCGCGTACAGCTGCTCGGCCACGGTCGCCTTCCGTCCCACGTCGTGTCGCGTCGTGTCGCGTCATGTCACGTCTGTCTCTGGCGTGTCCGATCCTCGCATGCCCCGGATGCCAGCCCCACATGCCGGACGCCGCTCCGGCGGGCATGATGCCGAAAAGGATGGAAAGGTGAAAAACCGACATCGCCACCGAGGAGGAGGAATCCCGTGACCCGCATGGACAGCGTGCGCGCCGCGACAGGTTCGGCGAAGGAGAGCGTCCTGCACGCCGCGGAAGTGGTGGCGCCGTACGCCGGCACGGCCAAGGACCAGGCCGCGCACTACGCACACGAGGCGCGGGTGGTGCTCGCGCCGAAGGTCTCGAAGGCCGCGTCCGCGGCCCGTACGCAGGCTCGCGCGCAGTACGACTCGTATGTCGCACCGCACGTACCGCCGCGGGTCGACGCGGCCGCACACCGTGCGGCGGTCAAGACCCGCCGGGCCGCCCGTCAGGCGGCCGACTACACCGTTCCGCGCGTCGAGAGCGCGGTCGCCGCGACCGGTCCCGTCCTCGAGGAGGCGGGGTCGCGTTCCACTGCCGCCTGGGCCGCGCTGCGCGGTCAGGTGACGCCGAAGGAAATCCGGAAGATCGTGAAGAAGCACGAGCGTCGGGCCAGGGCCGGACGCCTCGCCAAGGGACTCGTCGTCCTCGGCGTACTGCTCGGCGGCGCGTTCGCCGCCTGGAAGTGGTGGGACAGGCAGGCCAATCCCGACTGGCTGGTCGAACCTCCCGCTCCCACCGAGATGGACGAGGGCTCACCGCTGTCGTCCGTCGACGGTAGTGGTGCTGCCCATGCGGAGGAGACCGAAGCGGATGCCGATGCCGCAGCCGCCGACCGCGACGAACGCCGCTGACCGACCGCGGAACCTGGCTCTGCCGGGTCCTGCCGGGTCCTGCTGGGGTTCTGCTTGGTCCTGCTGGGTTCCTGCTTGGTCCTGCTGGCGTCTTGCGCGGGTCCTACTGGGGTCCTGCTGAGGTCCTGCTTGGTCCTACCGGGTCCTACTGGGGTCCTGCTGAGGTCCTGCTTGGTCCTACCGGGTCCTGCTGGGGTCCTGCCGGGTCCTGCTGGGGTCCTGCTGAGGTCCTGCTTGGTCCTGCCGGGTCCTGCTGGGGTCCTGCCGGTCCTGTCGGGGTTCCGCCGGGTTGTTCCACCGGTTCCTGCCAGGCCCTGCCGGGGTTCTCGCTGTGTTCTGCTGCGGCCCTGTCACGGCCGCCGAGGTCCTGCGTGTGGGGCGTGGGGAGTACGTCTCGTCTCCCCGCGCCCTACGCCGCCGCGGCGGCGAGCGCCAGGTCCGTCAGCGCGGCCGGGTCGCTCTCGGTGCCGGGCGTCGACGAGGAGCGCCGGCGCGCGGAGGGCGAGGAACCGTGGGCCTCGGCGGCGATGCGCTGCTTGATGGTGGGCGGCAGGGAGCGGTCACCGACGAGCGGCCACCGATGCGTCCGCTGTGCCGGTACGGAGGCGAGTGCGCGCTCCCCCGCGGTGACGGCGCGGGCGGCGGCGGGCGCGGCCGGCTCCTCGGGCTGCTGGACGGCGGGCTGACCGGCCGCGGCGGCGGTGTTCGCCAGGCCGACGGAGGCGAGCAGGGCGAAGAGGACGGAGATGAAGGCGGTCCAGAACTGCTTGACCTTGGCGGTGGCCATGGCCCCTCACTTTCGTGACGTTCTCGGATGGTTCATTTCGGGTTGCGCGCTTTACGTACTTTTCTCATGATGTGGATGCGGTCCCGATTTCCGTGGACCGACGCCGCCGCCGCGCAGTTCTTCCGATGAACACCACCCGGACGGACCAGCGCCGCCCCCGGTCACCCAGCGCCACGGCGCCCGCACCCGGCCCGTACCCCCGCCCGCGCGCCCCGCACGGAACGCGAAAAACCCCCCTGTCCTGCGCATCCGCAGGTCAGGGGGGTCTGTCCGAGTGGAGCCTAGGGGAGTCGAACCCCTGACATCTGCCATGCAAAGACAGCGCTCTACCAACTGAGCTAAGGCCCCGGAACGAGGACAGCGTACCGGGTCACCCCCCATGTCCGGCAAAAGGATTGGGACTCCCGGTCGGCGACCACTCTCCGTAAGATGCTGACCGAGGTTCGCAGTGGCGAACCTAAGGGATGGGGAGTAAGTAATGGACGCAGCGCAGCAGGAAGCCACGGCAAGAGCCAGAGAGCTTCAGCGCAGTTGGTACGGAGAGCCGCTGGGGGCGCTCTTCCGTCGCCTGATCGACGATCTCGGGCTCAATCAGGCCAGGCTCGCGGCCGTGCTCGGGCTCTCCGCGCCCATGCTGTCCCAGCTGATGAGCGGCCAGCGGGCCAAGATCGGCAACCCGGCCGTCGTCCAGCGCGTCCAGGCCCTCCAGGAGCTCGCCGTCCAGGTCGCCGACGGCAGCGTCAGCGCCGCCGAGGCCACCGACCGCATGGACGAGATCAAGAAGTCGCAGGGCGGCTCCGTCCTCACCGGCACGAGCCAGACGACCACCGGATCCGGCGCGCCGACCGTGCGCCGTGTGGTCCGCGAGATCCAGTCGCTGCTGCGTTCCGTGGCGGCCGCCGGCGACATCATCGACGCCGCCGACTCGCTCGCCCCGGCCCACCCGGAACTGGCAGAGTTCCTCCGGGTGTACGGCGCCGGGCGCACCGCGGACGCGGTCGCCCACTACGAGTCGCACCAGAACTGACGCGGGCCGGCAGCCGGTCGGCACCGCGGAGACGACGCAGACGGGGAGCGGGCGCAGCGCGATGGGTGAGGTCTTCGCTGGTCGGTACGAGCTGATCGACCCGATCGGACGCGGCGGGGCGGGCGCGGTGTGGCGCGCCTGGGACCACCGGCGCCGCCGCTACGTGGCGGCCAAGGTGCTTCTGCAGAGCGACGCGCACACGCTGCTCCGCTTCGTCCGTGAGCAGGCGCTGCGGATCGATCATCCGCACGTCCTCGCCCCGGCCAGCTGGGCCGCCGACGACGACAAGGTCCTCTTCACGATGGACCTGGTGGCCGGCGGCTCGCTGGCCCACGTCATCGGGGACTACGGTCCGCTGCCGCCCCGCTTCGTCTGCACGCTGCTCGACCAGCTGCTGTCGGGTCTGGCCACGGTGCACGCGGAGGGGGTCGTGCACCGTGACATCAAGCCCGCCAACATCCTCATGGAGGTCACCGGCACCGGGCGGCCGCATCTGCGGCTGTCCGACTTCGGGATCTCCATGCGCAAGGGCGAACCCCGCCTCACGGAGACCAACTACGTGGTGGGGACGCCCGGTTACTTCGCGCCGGAGCAGCTCCTGGGCGCCGAGCCGGACTTCACCGCCGACCTGTTCGCCGTCGGGCTGGTCGCGCTCTATCTGCTGCAGGGCCGCAAGCCGGACTCGCAGGCCCTGGTCGAGCATTTCCTCGCGCACGGCACCCCGGGGGCCCCTGAGGGCATTCCCGAGCCTCTGTGGCAGGTGCTCGCGGGCCTGCTGCAGCCCGATCCGCAGGCCCGGTTCCGGACGGCCACGGGGGCGCGCAAGGCGCTGGGCGCGGCCGTCGAGATGCTGCCCGAGACGGGGGCCGGCGAGGAGCCGGTGGAGATCTTCGACCACCTCGGCCCGCTGCCGCCGGGCTTCGGCCCCGAGGGCCCGACGCCCGCCACTCCGACGCCCGCCGCTCACCCGGCCGCCACTCCGACGCCGGCCGCTCCGGCGCCCGCCGCTCGGGCAGCCGCTCCTCACACCCCCGCCGCTCCGGCGGCCCCGGAGCACCCCGCACCGCAGCAGCAGGCGTACCAGCCGACCGCCCAGGTCCCCGCGCCGTCGCCGGTCCAGGCCCCGGTCCAGGCCCCGCTCCAGGCCCCGCTCCAGGCCCCGGTCCCCGCTCCCGCGCCTCCGCCGGTCCCGAGCCCCTCCGAGACGGGCAGCTTCCACCTGCCTCCGCCGGTCACGCACCCGGCCCCCGCCTTCGAGCAGGCGTCCCCCGCCGCGGCGCCGTACGGACAAGCTGCCACTCATCCGTACACCGCTCGACCCGATCAGGCTCCCGCCCCGCACACGGCGCCCGCGCCGCTCGCCCCGGTACGTCGACCGGGACCGTCCCCGAAGGTGACGGTCCCGGTGCTGCTGCTCGCGCTGGTGTCGCTGGCGGTCGGTTTCTGGGCCCTGACGCAGATCTGAGCCCTCAGGGGTTCTGGGCGGTCCGCCGGGCCAGCAGGATCCACGCGCCGAGCCCGAGCAGCAGGACGGTCCCGGTGCCGATCCCGGCCGCGGCGACGATCCGCATGGAACCGCTCCGCTCGGCGGCCTGCTCGACCTGCGCGCCGCTGGACCCGCTCGCGGCCGCCTCCTTGTCGTCGGCGGTCACGGCGAACGGCCCGGGGTCCCCGTCGTACCCGGGACCGGACACGGCCTTGTTCATGACGTTCACCCGCAGCGTCAGCGGCACCGGCTTGTCGCCGTAGTCCTTGGCGACCTCCGGGTTGAGGGTGGCCGACAGGTAGTACCAGCCCGCGAACCGCATGCCGTTGGTGGCGTCGTCGTACGAGGTGCGGTTCTCGTGCGCGACCGGCCGCTGCGGGCCGAGCCTCACCGTCGCGGGCTTCCCGTCGTAGGTGACGGTCTCCTCGTCGACGTGGCCGAGCGCCGGGTTCTCCAGGGAGAGCACCAGGGCGTTGGAGACGTACGTGTCGGCGGTGGAGCTGCTGCCGAGCTCGGCGGTGGTGTAGAGCTGCTGCCCCCAGTCGACGGGCACCCGGTAGAAGAGCGTCTGGCCGGGCCGGATGTCGGAGCGCCACTCGCCCTGGGTCAGCGAGGCGGCGTCGTGGATGCCCGAGCCGCCCTGCCGGGGCCTGGGGCCGCCCGTGGGCGGCGCGGGCGTGGCGGAGGGCCAGGCGGACGGGAGCTCGGTGGGCCCGGCCTTCTTCAGCGGCGGTTCGGACAGGTGCCGGATCTCGAGTTCCCAGTCGTCCGGCGTGGAGGTGGCCTTCGAGGAGCGCTCGACGAGCACGTAGAAGGCGCCCGCCTGCTGGCAGGTGGAGCTGTCGGCGTCGACGATCCGGCGGGCGTACCCGGCGAGGGGCCGCGGGTAGTCGGCGGACCCGAAGTCGACCTGCTGGTAGCTGCATTCGGCGCCGGAGCCGTCCTGCATGCTCACCTTGAAGCCGTCGCCGTACTCGACCTTCCCGCCGGGCTTCGGCACGGCGACCACGGAGACGTACGAGCTCAGCCTGGCGTCGAGGTCGACCCGGTAGTAGAGCTTGCCGTCCCTCCTGACGGTGTCCCGGTACGTCTGCCCCGGCTTCAGGGTCTTCGCGTCGAGGCTGGAGGCGGCGCCCTGGATCCGCTGGGCCGAGCCGTCGAAGGCGTACGGGGGGACCACGGCCCCTTCGACGGCGCTGTCCGCCCGGGCCTGGACGGGCAGTGCCGTCACCGCGCCCACGGCCGCGGCCGCCGCGATCAGGGCTCCCGCCCTCCGGCCCGTCCCGGTCCGCCTGCCGGCCTGCGTGCTCACGCGTCTCTCCCGTTCGTTCCCGCCCCGCCGTCGCGCCCGCCCGGGGCGATCGGCACCCCGGCGCGCGCCCCGCCGCCCACCGCGACGGCCGTGGTGCCGGTCCATCCTGCCCGGCCCGCACCTCCGGTGTCCGCCCGCGCGGTGGATTCATCCTGCTCCGCGGGGGCCTCCCCGCGCGCGTGGCCCGGCCACCAGCTTTGCTTTAGCAAGCCAATGATTTGCGCTGGCGAACTCAAGGGAGCCCGTGCCACCGTCCTGGAACAGCGAAACCCCGGCGGCGCTCATGCGCTGCCGGGGCCTCACCCACAGAATGTGTGTCTCTCAGACACCGGAACCTGCGGGCACGGAGTCGGTCGCCTCCGTCCACAGATCCTGCTCGGCGCGATCCGCCTGGATCTGGCGGTACACGAGGAGCCCGCCGATGGCGGCCAGTGCGACCAGGAGAAGCTTCTTCACCGCGCGACCTCGTCTTTCGTTGACGTAGGAGACTTCTGACGCCCACTCTACACATCGACCGATACCGATCGGTGACCTGTACGGGCTTCGCACCCCCGCTTCAAACCCCGCACAAAAAGATCGACCCGGATGGAGGAACCATCCGGGTCGATCTGCACTGTGGGGCTAACAGGATTTGAACCTGTGGCCTCATCCTTATCAGGGATGCGCTCTAACCAACTGAGCTATAGCCCCGCCGCGCTTTGCGGTTTGTCCCCGCCGCGCTGACTCCTGAACATTAGCGCACGTGGGGGCCAGTCCCAAAATCGGTAACCGACCGGCCCCCTCGCAGATCACTCGTCCTCGGCCAGCGTCAGCTCGACACCGCCCACAAAGCCCGCCGACAGGTTGTAGATGAAGGCGCCCAGCGTCGCCAGCGCGGTCATCAGGACCACGTCGATCACGGCGATCACCGAGGTGAACATCAGGACCCGCGGCAGCGACAGGAAGGACTGCAGGTCGAAGCCGTTGGACTCGTTCGAGCCCGTGGCCTCGCTGATCGTGCCGCCGACCGTCGAGAAGACGCCCATGGCGTCCATGACCATCCACAGCACCGCCGCGGCCACGACCGTGCAGATGCCCAGCGCGATGGAGAGCAGGAAGCTCACCTTCATCACCGACCACGGATCGGCCTTGGCCACCCGCAGACGCGCCTTGCGCGTCCTGGGCGTCGTACGCGCGCCGGTGCGCGGCCGGCGCACCGCGCCGGTCTGCCCGCCCTGCGTACCGCCCGTCGGCGTACCGCCCGCAGGCGTGCCGTACGCCTGCGGCGGGTGGTAGGGCCCGCTCGGCTGCCCCTGGGGGCGCTCGCCGGGCAGCGGCCCGTTGTACGTCTCGTACGAGGGCTGCTGCCCCCGAGTGTCCGTCACCGCAACCCCCTGGGAGTCCGTGGCGGGGCCACGGGCGCCGTTCGCTCCAGCACCAGCAGAAGCTCCGGCAGCCGCCGATCCGGCGCCCGTGGCTCCACTCACGCTCTTACTCCTCGTGCTCCCCGGCCGAGGGCTCCGTGCCCCCGGCCGCCTCGGCGTCGGCCTCGACCGACTCGACCACGCCCTCGGCGTCGTCGAGATCCTCGTCCTCGCTGCCCGCCTCGGCGTTCCGTGCGATGCCGACGACGGCATCGCGCTTGCCCAGGTTGATCAGCTGGACGCCCATGGTGTCACGGCCGGTCTCCCTGACTTCGTTGACTCGCGTACGAATCACACCGCCGGACAGCGTGATGGCGAGGATCTCGTCGGTCTCCTCCACCACCAGCGCGCCCACGAGCGAGCCGCGGTCCTCCACGATCTTGGCGGCCTTGATACCGAGGCCGCCACGGCCCTGGACGCGGTACTCGTCGACGGGGGTGCGCTTCGCGTACCCGCCGTCGGTCGCGGTGAAGACGAACGTACCGGGCCGGACGACATTCATCGAGAGCAGCTCGTCGTCCTCGCGGAAACTCATCCCCTTGACGCCCGAGGTGGCACGTCCCATCGGACGCAGCGCGTCGTCCGTGGCGGTGAAGCGGATCGACTGCGCCTTCTTGGAGACGAGCAGCAGGTCGTCCTCGGCGGAGACCAGCTCGGCGCCGATCAGCTCGTCGTCGCTGCCGTCCGCGGTCTCCCGGAGGTTGATCGCGATGACACCGCCGGAGCGCGGCGAGTCGTAGTCCTTCAGCGCGGTCTTCTTCACCAGGCCGGCCTTGGTGGCGAGCACCAGGTACGGCGCGGCCTCGTAGTCGCGGATCGCCAGGATCTGGGCGATCTGCTCGTCCGGCTGGAAGGCCAGCAGGTTGGCCACGTGCTGACCGCGCGCGTCCCGGCCGGCGTCCGGCAGCTCGTACGCCTTGGCCCGGTAGACCCGGCCCTTGTTCGTGAAGAACAGCAGCCAGTGGTGGGTCGTCGAGACGAAGAAGTGGTCGACGATGTCGTCCTGCTTCAGCTTCGTGCCGCGCACGCCCTTGCCGCCGCGCTTCTGCGAGCGGTAGTCCTCGGTCTTGGTGCGCTTCACATAGCCGCCACGCGTGATGGTGACGACGATGTCCTCCTCGGCGATCAGGTCCTCGATGGACATGTCACCGTCGAAGGGCACCAGCTTGGAGCGGCGGTCGTCGCCGAACTTCTCGACGAGCGCGGCCAGCTCCTCGCTGACGATCGCCCGCTGCTTCTCCGGCGAGGCCAGGATCGCGTTGTACTCGTTGATCTTCGCCTGGAGCTCGTCGTGTTCGGCGACGATCTTCTGGCGCTCCAGGGCGGCGAGCCGGCGGAGCTGCATCTCCAGGATCGCGTTGGCCTGGATCTCGTCGATGGTCAGCAGGTCCATCAGGCCCGTGCGGGCGACCTCGACCGTGTCGCTGCGGCGGATGAGGGCGATGACCTCGTCGATCGCGTCGAGGGCCTTGAGCAGACCGCGCAGGATGTGGGCGCGCTCCTCGGCCTTGCGCAGCCGGAAGCGGGTCCGGCGGACGATGACCTCGATCTGGTGCGTCACCCAGTGGCGGATGAACGCGTCGAGCGAGAGGGTGCGCGGCACGCCGTCGACGAGCGCCAGCATGTTCGCGCCGAAGTTCGTCTGCAGGTCGGTGTGCTTGTACAGGTTGTTGAGGACGACCTTGGCGACGGCGTCGCGCTTGAGCACGATGACCAGGCGCTGGCCGGTGCGCGAGGAGGTCTCGTCGCGCACGTCGGCGATGCCGCCGATCTTGCCGTCCTTGACCAGGTCGGCGATCTTCTGCGCGAGGTTGTCCGGGTTGGTCTGGTACGGAAGCTCCGTGACCACCAGGCACTGGCGGTTCTGGATCTCCTCGACCTCGACGACCGCGCGCATCGTGATGGAGCCACGGCCGGTGCGGTACGCCTCCTCGATGCCCTTGCGGCCGACGACGAGCGCGCCGGTCGGGAAGTCGGGGCCCTTGATGCGCTCGATGAGCGCGTCGAGGAGCTCCTCGTGGGACGCCTCGGGATGGGCCAGGTACCACTGCGCGCCGTCCGCGACCTCGCGGAGGTTGTGCGGCGGGATGTTGGTGGCCATGCCGACGGCGATGCCGGCGGAGCCGTTGACGAGCAGGTTCGGGAACCGGGCCGGAAGGACCGTCGGCTCCTGGTTGCGGCCGTCGTAGTTGTCCTGGAAGTCGACGGTCTCCTCGTCGATGTCCCGGACCATCTCCATCGACAGCGGCGCCATCTTGCACTCGGTGTAGCGCATGGCGGCGGCCGGGTCGTTGCCCGGGGAGCCGAAGTTGCCGTTGGAGTCGACGAGCGGCAGGCGCATCGACCAGGGCTGGGCGAGGCGGACGAGCGCGTCGTAGATCGAGGTGTCGCCGTGCGGGTGGTACGTACCCATGACGTCACCGACGACGCGGGCGCACTTGTAGAAGCCCTTCTCGGGCCGGTAGCCGCCGTCGTACATCGCGTACAGCACGCGCCGGTGGACGGGCTTGAGGCCGTCCCGGACGTCGGGCAGCGCGCGGGACACGATGACGGACATCGCGTAGTCGAGGTACGAGCGCTGCATCTCGGTCTCGAGCCCGACGGGCTCGATCCGCAGCACCGGCTCTTCTTCGGTGGTCCCGGTCGGGGTGTTTTCGTCGGCCATTGCTGGTCGTCAGTCCTTTCGTACGGTCAGCTGAGACCGACTCAGATGTCGAGGAAGCGAACGTCCTTGGCGTTGCGCTGGATGAACGAGCGGCGTGCCTCGACGTCCTCGCCCATGAGCACCGAGAACAGGTCGTCGGCCTGGGCGGCGTCGTCCAGGGTGACCTGGCCGAGTACGCGGTGCTCGACGTCCATGGTGGTGACGCGCAGCTCCTCGGCGTTCATCTCGCCGAGACCCTTGAAGCGCTGGATCGAGTCTTCCTTGATCCGCTTGCCGTTCTGCTTGCCCAGCTCGACGAGCGCGTCCCGCTCGCGGTCCGAGTACGCGTACTCGAAGTCGTCCCGGCCCCACTTGATCTTGTAGAGCGGCGGGCGGGAGAGGTAGACGTGCCCGGCCTCGACCAGCGGCCGCATGAAGCGGAAGAGGAAGGTCAGGAGCAGGGTGTTGATGTGCTGACCGTCGACGTCGGCGTCCGCCATCAGGATGATCTTGTGATAGCGGAGCTTCTCGATGTCGAAGTCCTCGTGCACACCGGTGCCGAAGGCGGAGATCAGCGCCTGGACCTCGGTGTTCTGGAGGATCTTGTCGACGCGGGCCTTCTCGACGTTCAGGATCTTGCCGCGGATCGGCAGGATGGCCTGGTACATCGGGTTGCGGCCGGACTTGGCCGAGCCGCCGGCGGAGTCACCCTCGACGATGAAGATCTCGCACTTGGACGGGTCGTTCGACTGGCAGTCGGAGAGCTTGCCCGGGAGGGACGCCGACTCCAGGAGGCCCTTGCGTCGGGTCAGGTCGCGCGCCTTGCGCGCGGCCACGCGCGCGGTGGCGGCCTGGATCGACTTGCGGACGATGTCCGCGGCCTCGTTCGGGTTGCGGTCCAGCCAGTCGTTGAGGTGCTCGTAGACCGCCTTCTGGACGAAGGTCTTGACCTCCGTGTTGCCCAGCTTGGTCTTGGTCTGGCCCTCGAACTGCGGCTCGCTCAGCTTCACCGAGATGATCGCCGTCAGACCCTCGCGGATGTCGTCACCCGTGAGGTTGTCGTCCTTCTCGCGGAGCAGCTTCTTGTCGCGCGCGTACTTGTTGATCAGCGAGGTCAGCGCCGCACGGAAGCCCTCCTCGTGCGTGCCGCCCTCGTGGGTGTGGATGATGTTGGCGAAGGAGTACACGCCCTCGCTGTAGCCGCTGTTCCACTGCATGGCGACCTCGAGGGACAGGTTCTTGTCCTTGTCCTCGGCGTCGAGGTCGATCACGGTGGGGTGGATCAGCTCGCCCTTGCGCGAGTTGAGGTACTTCACGAAGTCGACGATGCCGCCCTCGTAGTGGTACCTGACCGTCCGCGCGGCCTGCGCGGCGGCCGCCTCGGCGTCCGGGTCGTCGGCGCCCACGGTCGCCTTCGCGGACTCGCGCTCGTCGGTGAGCGTGATCGTCAGGCCCTTGTTGAGGAAGGCCATCTCCTGGAAGCGCCGCGAGAGCGTCTCGAAGGAGTACTCGGTGGTCTCGAAGATGTCCGGGTCGGCCCAGAAGGTGACCGAGGTACCGGTCTCGTCGGTCGCCTCGTGCTGGGCGAGCGGGGCGGTCGGGGCGCCCATCTTGTAGTCCTGCGTCCAGCGGTGGCCGTCCGTCTTGATCTCGACGGAGACCTTGGTCGACAGGGCGTTCACGACGGACACACCGACACCGTGCAGACCACCGGAGACGGCGTAGCCGCCGCCGCCGAACTTGCCGCCCGCGTGCAGCACGGTCAGCACGACCTCGACGGCCGGCTTGCCCTCGGAGGCCACGATGCCGACCGGGATGCCTCGGCCGTTGTCGATGACGCGGACGCCGCCGTCGGGGAGGATCGTCACGTCGATGGTGTCGGCATGGCCGGCCAGGGCTTCGTCGACCGAGTTGTCGACGACCTCCTGCACCATGTGGTGCAGACCGCGCTCACCGGTCGAGCCGATGTACATGCCAGGGCGCTTGCGCACGGCATCCAGGCCCTCGAGTACCTGGATGTTGCTGGCGGTGTACTGGTTGTTCTCGTTGGGGTTGCCGGAATCGGCCACGAAGCGCCCTTTCTGGCACAGCACAGGCCGTTCTCCGGGCATACGGGAGCGGCTGCGTCGTTCGACATGTTCCGCAGGGTGGCGGGATTGTCTCCCAGTCTACCGGTAGCGCCGACACTCATGGGGGTTTGCCGGTACCTGAATGCGCATGTGCCGCCCTGAGCGGGAGCGAGACGACTCCCCATATCCGGAGAGGGGCTCCAGAGCCCCCAGACGGCCACCTAGCGCTTCGGACGGTGACCCGTTGTGGGCATCGCTTCCGGACCCCGTTGTGGGCATGCGTTCCGCCACCCTGTGGGCAATCGTTCCGCGGGGCGGAACGGGTGGGCACAGCCCACCCGCGCGGCGCCCTTCCGCCTGGACCCGCACCCCAAGGCCCGGCACAGCTCCGCCCGGCGCTCTAGCCGTACGTGTCCCCGGGCCCCACACTGCCGGGCGCCCGCAGCGGCCCGTACCCCCTGCGCGGAGCCCCCGGCCCCAGCACCTTGATCATCCGCACGGTCCCGTGCCCCAGGTCCTCGTTGAGACGCGCGACCAGCGTCGGCGCCAGCAGCCGCAGCTGCGTGGCCCACGCCGTCGAGTCGCACTGCACCGTCAGCACCCGCGCATCCGGCTCGTCGTCGAACTTCACCGGCACACAGTGCTTCGCCAGGTCCTCCCCGACGATCTGCGGCCAGCGCCCCATGACCCCGCCGACCGCCGCGGGCGTCTCCCAGCCCCGCTCGGTGATCAGCCGGTTGATCGCGGCGCCGAGCGCCATCGGATCGCGTCCGTCGGCGCGCGCGCCGGAGCGCAGCCCGCCCCCGCGCCGGGCCTGCTTCTTCTGCTGTGCGGCCGCGCCCTTCGCGCGGGCCTGCTCCTTGGCGGCGCGCAACGCGACCCGGGCGAGATCCACACCCGACGGCTCGGGTGCCGAAGGCGCGGCAGGCCTGTCCACAGGCTGTGGGGAGTTCTCCTCGCTCATACCCGCTCCACCGTCCCGCCGGACACGGCGTACCGCGTTCCCGCGAGCACGCCCGGCACGTCGTCGTCCACCGCCGCCGTGACGAGCACCTGCTCGCCGGGCGCCACCAGCTCCGCGAGCCGCTCGCGCCGCCGGGCGTCCAGCTCGGCGAAGACGTCGTCGAGGACGAGGACCGGCTCGTTGCCCTCGGCCCGCAGCAGGTCGTACGAGGCGAGCCGCAGCGCCAGCGCGTACGACCAGGACTCGCCGTGGCTCGCGTACCCCTTCGCGGGGAGCTCGCCGAGCTTCAGGAGCAGCTCGTCCCGGTGGGGTCCGACGAGCGTGACGCCCCGCTCGATCTCCTGCTTGCGGACCTCGGCGAGGGCGGCGAGCAGCTGCTCGTACAGCTCCTCGCGGGTGTGCCCGGCGCCCGGAGCGGAAGGGCGGTACTCGAGGAGGATCGGGCCGCCGCCGGGGGCGAGCTGCTCGTACGCCTTGTCGGCGAGCGGCTGCAGTACGCCGATGAGGTCGAGGCGCTGGGCGAGCAGCTCGGCGCCCGCCCTGGCCAGGTGCTGGTCCCAGACGTCGAGGGTCGACAGGTCCATGCCGCGTCCGCCGTGCCGGCGGGCCATGGCCGCCGACTTCAGGAGCGTGTTGCGCTGCTTGAGGACGCGCTCGTAGTCGGAGCGCACGCCCGCCATGCGCGGCGTGCGCGCGGTGATCAGTTCGTCGAGGAAGCGCCGGCGCTCGCCCGGGTCGCCCTTGATCAGGGCCAGATCCTCGGGTGCGAACAGCACGGTCCGTACGATCCCGAGCACGTCACGCGATCTGACCTGCGAGGACCTGTTGATACGGGCGCGGTTGGCGCGGCCCGGGTTGAGTTCCAGCTCGACCAGCTGGGAGCGCTCGCCCTGGGTGACGGCGGCCCGGATGACCGCGCGCTCCGCCCCCATCCGTACGAGCGGCGCGTCCGAGGCGACCCGGTGGCTGCCGAGCGTGGCGAGGTAGCCGACGGCCTCGACGAGGTTCGTCTTCCCCTGTCCGTTCGCGCCCACGAACGCGGTGACGCCCGGGTCGAGCGGGACCTCGACCCGGGCGTAGGAGCGGAAGTCGGCCAGCGAGAGATGCGTGACGTGCATGGTGGGCGCCGACCTTCTTCCCCCGGCGGCTGTGCACCGCGGGGTGCACAGCCTGTGGATTACTTCTTCGTCTCGACCGCGTGGCCGCCGAACTGGTTGCGCAGCGCGGCGATCATCTTCATCTGCGGGGAGTCGTCCTGACGGGAGGCGAACCGCGCGAACAGCGAGGCGGTGATCGCCGGGAGCGGGACGGCGTTGTCGATGGCGGCCTCGACCGTCCACCGGCCCTCGCCGGAGTCCGACGCGTAGCCCCGCAGCTTGTCCAGGTGCTCGTCCTCGTCCAGCGCGTTCACCGCGAGGTCGAGCAGCCAGGAACGGATGACCGTGCCCTCCTGCCAGGAGCGGAAGACCTCGCGCACGTCGGTGACGGAGTCGACCTTCTCCAGGAGCTCCCAGCCCTCGGCGTAGGCCTGCATCATCGCGTACTCGATGCCGTTGTGGACCATCTTCGCGAAGTGGCCGGCGCCGACCTTGCCCGCGTGGACCGAGCCGAACTCGCCCTCGGGCTTGAGGGCGTCGAAGATCGGCTGGACCCGCGCCACGTGCTCGGCGTCGCCGCCGTACATCAGCGCGTAGCCGTTCTCCAGACCCCAGACACCGCCGGAGACGCCGCAGTCGACGAAGCCGATGCCCTTGGCGGCGAGCTCCTCGGCGTGCTTCTCGTCGTCCGTCCAGCGCGAGTTTCCGCCGTCCACGACGATGTCGCCGGGGGAGAGCAGGTCGGCCAGCTCGTCGATGGTGGACTGGGTCGCGGCACCGGCCGGGACCATGACCCACACGACGCGCGGACCCTTGAG
This sequence comes from Streptomyces sp. NPDC002825, assembly GCF_040295385.1. Taxonomy (NCBI): domain Bacteria; kingdom Bacillati; phylum Actinomycetota; class Actinomycetes; order Kitasatosporales; family Streptomycetaceae; genus Streptomyces; species Streptomyces sp. NPDC002825. The sequence goes on along the minus strand of NZ_JBEOVH010000001.1, from coordinate 56,645 downwards.
CTTGCCCACAAGCTCTTCGAGGCTGTGGACATCGGCGAGGTCCGGATTGCGGTCGTATCCGATGACGGTGTGGCCTGCGCGGCGGATGCGCTCACGCATGTTGCCGCCCATCTTGCCGAGACCGACGAGACCGAGCTCCATCAGAGATTCCTTAAGCGTCGTGTGCGGTTTACCCGGGTCCGAGCCTACGCCCGGACCCGGGTGCACACCTGTGGGGTCAGCCGCTCAGGCGATGCCCCTGTTTCGGCTGCTCAGCCGGAGAGCCGCACCGGCATACTGCACCTACCCGGGGGACGACCCCCGGACCCCCGGCATGAACCGACAGGCTCAGCCGGAGAGCCGCACCGGCATGATCAGGTACTTGTAGGCCTCGTCCGCCTCGGCGTCGAGCGCGGGCTTGCCGCTCAGCAGCGCCGGCTTGGTCGACGTCGTGAAGGAGAGCTGGGCGACCGGGGAGTCGATCGCGCTCAGGCCGTCCAGCAGGAAGGTCGGGTTGAAGGCGATCGAGATGTCGTCGCCGTCCAGCTGCGCCTCCACGCGCTCCACAGCCTGTGCGTCGTCGCTGGAGCCGGCCTCCAGGATGAGCACGCCCTGCTCGAAGCTCAGTCGGACCGGGGTGTTGCGCTCGGCCACCAGGGCGACACGCTTGACGGCCTCCACGAAGGGGGCGGTCTCGATCACCGCGACCGAGTTGAACTCGGTGGGGAAGAGCGTCCGGTACTTGGGGAGGTCGCCCTCCAGGAGGCGGGTGGTGGTGCGGCGGCCCGCGCCCTCGAAGCCGATGAGGCCCTCGCCCTTGCCGGAGCCCGAGAGCGCCAGGGTCACCGTGTCGCCGCTGGTGAGCGCCTTGGCGGTGTCCAGGAGGGTCTTGGCGGGCACCAGGGCGACCGCGGAGGCGTCCGGGGACTCCGGCTTCCACAGGAACTCGCGGACCGCGAAGCGGTAGCGGTCGGTGGAGGCCAGGGTGACCGTGTCGCCCTCGATCTCGATGCGCACACCGGTGAGGACGGGCAGCGTGTCGTCACGGCCGGCGGCGATGGCCACCTGCGCGGCGGCGGAGGCGAAGACCTCACCGGGGACCGTGCCGGTCGCGGTGGGCATCTCCGGCAGCGCCGGGTACTCCTCCACAGGCAGGGTGTGGAGGGTGAAGCGGGAGGAGCCGCAGACCACGGTCGCCCGTACACCGTCTGTGGAGATCTCCACGGGACGGTTGGGGAGGGCGCGGCAGATGTCGGCGAGCAGCCGGCCGGAGACGAGGACGGTGCCGTCCTCCTCCACCTCGGCCTCGACCGAGACCCGCGCCGAGACCTCGTAGTCGAAGCTCGAGAAGCTCAGGGCGCCGTCCTCGGCCTTCAGGAGAAGGCCCGCGAGCACGGGCGCCGGCGGACGGGCCGGGAGGCTGCGGGCCACCCAGGCCACCGCCTCCGCGAGTACATCGCGCTCCACCCGGATCTTCACCGGAACCGCCTCCTGCTGTTGCTGGCTCTTCGTCGACTGCGGGAACCAGTCTGACGTACGCCACCGACACTCGGTGCTGCTCGGGGTCAAGTCGCGACAAGAGCGCGTCGGAGCTCCGGCGCCGAGTTGTGCACAGGTCCCACTTCGAAGCGAATTCCGGGCTAACTCTATGTGGGAGTAGTAGTAGGGCCTGTGGAAACCGTGGATAACGCCATTTACGCAGGTCAGGCCACGTTTTTTGTCCACCGGGGCTGTGGGTGGAGCCCGTGGACAACCGGGGGTCTCTGTGGACACCCGAAAGTTCTGCACAGCCGGTACACAGGCCATGGGGAGTTCTCCCCAGCGCTGTCCCCAGCTTTCCCCAGGTTCCCCACAGCCCAAACGTCTCCCTTGGTGTGACCGCTTTCACTCGGCCCAGTGAGCGGAGGCGTTTCGTTGCCGAACAGTGGACAGCGGTGTGGAGAAGCTGTGGGCAACCGACCGCCGCCTGTGGGCAGCCAGTGGACAACCTTCGGGACCCCCTGTGGACGAAAGATTCATCCACAGCCTGTGGAGATCGTTTGCCAACAATTCCACAAGCGGCTGACCTGGGGTGATGATCTGTCACCAGGCCGGCCTGTGGACACAATCCGGATAACTCGACAGTCCCCACCCTGTGGACGGGAGATCATCCCCCAATCTGTGGAGAACGTGCCACCGGAACGGAGTAATCGAACACGGCAGGGACGGCCGCGAACGGGCGGAGCGCCGCGGGAACGACGAAGGGCGCCCCGGGAGGTGTCCCGGAGCGCCCTCGAAGAGCTTCTGGAGAGGCCGTGGAGGCCCGCGTCAGCCGTTCTTGATGCGGTTCGTGAGCTCGGTGACCTGGTTGTAGATGGAGCGCCGCTCCGCCATCAGGGCACGGATCTTCCGGTCCGCGTGCATCACCGTCGTGTGGTCGCGGCCGCCGAACTGCGCGCCGATCTTCGGCAGCGACAGGTCCGTGAGCTCACGGCACAGGTACATGGCGATCTGTCGGGCCGTCACCAGGACGCGGCTGCGCGAGGATCCACAGAGGTCCTCCACCGTCAGTCCGAAGTAGTCGGCGGTTGCCGCCATGATCGCGGGAGCGGTGATCTCCGGGGAGCTGTCCTCGCCCCCGGGGATCAGGTCCTTGAGGACGATCTCGGTCAGTCCGAGGTCCACCGGCTGCCGGTTGAGGCTCGCGAAGGCCGTCACCCGGATCAGCGCGCCTTCCAGCTCACGGATGTTCCGCGAGATCCGGGAGGCGATGAACTCCAGTACCTCCGGCGGGGCGTTGAGCTGCTCCTGCACCGCCTTCTTGCGGAGGATCGCGATACGCGTCTCCAGCTCCGGCGGCTGCACGTCGGTGGTGAGTCCCCACTCGAAGCGGTTGCGGAGCCGGTCCTCCAGGGTGACCAGCTGCTTGGGCGGCCGGTCCGAGGAGAGCACGATCTGCTTGTTCGCGTTGTGCAGGGTGTTGAAGGTGTGGAAGAACTCCTCCTGCGTCGACTCCTTGCTCGCCAGGAACTGGATGTCGTCGACGAGCAGGATGTCCACATCGCGGTAGCGCTTGCGGAAGGCGTCGCCCTTGCCGTCGCGGATCGAATTGATGAACTCGTTCGTGAACTCCTCGGAGCTCACGTACCGCACGCGCGTGCCGGGGTAGAGGCTCCGCGCGTAGTGCCCGATCGCGTGCAGCAGGTGGGTCTTGCCGAGACCCGACTCCCCGTAGATGAAGAGCGGGTTGTACGCCTTCGCCGGCGCCTCGGCCACCGCGACGGCGGCCGCGTGCGCGAAGCGGTTCGAGGAACCGATGACGAAGGTGTCGAAGAGGTATTTGGGGTTCAGCCGCGCGTGCTGCTCGCCCGGAGCGCCGGCGCCCTGCCCGGAGGACGAGGAGCCGGGACCGCCGCCCGGCACGCCGCCGGGGCGGGGGCCGGGACGCGGACCGTGGTTCTGCGGGTCGGGCAGCTCGGCGCGCTCGGGCCGCGGCGACTCGTAGCCGCGGGCCGGCTCGTCGTAACGGGTCCCGCGGGACTGCTCGGGACCGGCCGGGCCGCTGGGACCGGTGTACGGGGCGCGCTCCTGGTATCCGCCGAGCCGCGGCTGCTGCCAGGAGAGGTCCTCCTGGGTGCGCGGCCAGGCACCGGGGTCGGGCCGCTGCTGCTGCGGGTAGTCCGGATAGGCGGGGCGTGCGGTGGGCAGCCCGTCGTCGGGCATCGGCCGGTGGCCGTACCCGTCGTACTTCTCGTACGGCTCCGGCTGCGCGCGCTCGTCGTAGCGGGGCTGCTGCACGGGCGGCGCGGGCGGGGTCGGCTCGCCGACGGAGTCGTCGACGGTGATCGCGATCCGGATCGGCCGGCCGCACTCACGGCTGAGGGTCTCGCTGATCAGCGGGGCGAGCCGGCCCTCCAGGACCCGCTTGCCCCACTCGTTGGGCACGGCGAGCAGCGCGGTGTCCGCGACAAGGGCGAGCGGCTGGCAGCGCTCGATCCACTGCTTGTCCTTGGGCTCGATTCCCTGCTGGCCCTCCGCGAGGAGCTGCTCGAGGACGCGTGGCCACACTGCGGCAAGATCGGCAGGTACGTCAGCCACAGGGCACGCTTTCTCGCAGGTCCCACGATGGTGTGGTTCTCGGGGACAGTGGGTCGAAGTCCGTGAGGACGGGTCCGCCCGGGACAGGTGAGGACAGAACGGAAAAAGATTGTGGAGACCGTCCACGGTAGTCGGGCCCGATGACGTGGTTCAAGTTGTTGTCCACAGCCTGTGCACAATGGGGGGTGGCGACAGGTCGGTTTGACCGGATGGCGTAGCCGCGCGTACCGTAACCAGGTCGAGTTGTCGATGGCTGCTGCCGCCTGCCTCCGATGGGCAAAGATCACGGTCAGTGATCGTGTAGCGGTGCACTCGGGCGTATTGCGAGCTACTCGTGGGCGCACGGTGACAGCCAGGCGATGTCCCGCCATCTACGAATCATTTCTGGAGCCCCCGAGTGAGCAAGCGCACCTTCCAGCCGAACAACCGTCGTCGCGCGAAGACCCACGGCTTCCGCCTGCGCATGCGCACCCGTGCCGGCCGCGCCATCCTGGCGAACCGCCGTGCCAAGGGTCGCGCGAGCCTGTCCGCCTGATCCACTTAAACAGGTCATGACGTGCTGCCTACCGAGAATCGGCTGAGGCGGCGCGAGGACTTCGCAACCGCGGTACGCCGAGGTCGCCGGGCCGGTCGCCCGCTCCTCGTCGTCCACCTACGCAGCGGTGCAACGGACCCGCACGCGCCTGGGGAGAGCGCTTCCCCGACGCGTGCGGGTTTCGTCGTGAGCAAGGCCGTGGGCGGTGCGGTCGTACGCAACCAGGTGAAGCGACGCCTGCGCCATCTCGTCCGCGACCGTCTCTCCGAGCTGCCCCCCGGTAGCCTGGTGGTCGTACGGGCGTTGCCCGGAGCCGGCGACGCCGATCACGCACAGCTGGCCCGAGACCTGGACGCCGCTCTTCAGCGGCTGCTGGGAGGGGGCACGCGATGAAGTACCCGCTGCTGGCTCTCATCAAGCTGTACCAGTGGACGATCAGCCCTCTTCTGGGCCCCGTCTGCCGGTACTACCCGTCGTGTTCCCACTACGGATTCACGGCCATCGACCGGCATGGCGCGATCAAGGGCACGGCCCTGACCGCCTGGCGGATCCTGCGGTGCAACCCGTGGTCGCCCGGCGGTGTGGATCACGTCCCCCCGCGTAAGCGCCCCCGCTGGCACGAGCTGCTGCGGAACGCGCTGCGCGGCGACAAGGGCGGGCCCACCGCCGAGACGAGCCCGGCCGCCGAGACCTCGCCCAATGCTCAAGGAGCCTGATTAGTGGACACGATTGCCAGTCTGTTCAGCTTCATCACCTGGCCCGTTTCCTGGGTCATCGTCCAGTTCCACAAGATGTACGGGGCGATCTTCGGCCCCAACACGGGCTGGGCCTGGGGCCTCTCCATCGTGTCCCTGGTGGTGCTGATCCGCATCTGCCTGATCCCGCTCTTCGTGAAGCAGATCAAGTCGACGCGGAACATGCAGGCGCTCCAGCCGAAGATGAAGGCGATCCAGGAGCGCTACAAGAGCGACAAGCAGCGTCAGTCCGAAGAGATGATGAAGCTGTACAAGGAGACGGGCACCAACCCGCTCTCCTCGTGCCTTCCCATCCTGGCGCAGTCGCCGTTCTTCTTCGCCCTGTACCACGTGCTGTCGGCCATCGCCAACGGCGAGACCATCGGCGTCATCAACCAGTCGCTGCTCGAGAGCGCCCGCCAGGCCCACATCTTCGGTGCCCCGCTGGCCGCCAAGTTCACGGACAGCGCCGCTGAGGCCCAGGCTCTCGGTGCCTCGATCACCGATGTGCGCGTCGTCACCGCGATCATGATCATCCTGATGTCGGCCTCGCAGTTCTTCACCCAGCGCCAGCTGATGATGAAGAACGTCGACCTCTCGGTGAAGACCCCGTACATGCAGCAGCAGAAGATGCTCATGTACATCTTCCCGCTGATCTTCGCCGGCATGGGCATCAACTTCCCCGTCGGTGTCCTCGTCTACTGGCTGACCACCAACGTGTGGACCATGGGCCAGCAGATGTACGTGATCAACCAGAACCCGACGCCGGGCAGCAAGGCCCAGGACGCCTACCTGCAGCGTCTGCTCAAGAGCGTCACGCAGCACGGTGAGGTCCGCGGCCGCCGCCGGAAGAACATCGTCAAGGTGATCGTCGCCAAGGGCAGCGACCGCAACGACAACGAGCGCCGCTTCTTCACGGGCCTCTCCAAGGCCGGCTTCGCACCCCAGGCCGACGGCACCGTGATCAAGGGCGACACCCTCGTCGCCGAGGCCGAGGGCGGTGCCGCCGCCAGGCGCCAGCAGCCCAAGCGCCAGACCAAGGCCCAGCGTCAGGCCTCCGCGGCCCCGCAGTCCGCGGCGAAGGACACCGAGGACGTCTCCGAGACGGCCGCCGAAGAGGCGACCACCTCGCTCGAGAAGAAGCCCCAGGGTCCGGTCAAGAGCGAGGCCAAGGACGAGGCGCAGGCCGACAAGCCCCAGCGCCCGAGCCGCGCCAACTCCGGAGGATCCCGTCAGGGCAAGTCCGGTCAGGGCCAGCGCAAGGGCCAGCAGCGGCCCAAGCACCCGTCCTCCAAGAAGTAAGCCCTCCCAGAAGCAAGAAGGAGTCCATCCGTGACGGAAGGCACCACCTCCGCCGCCGCCGAGGGTGGCGACACCCTGACCCGCCTGGAGCAGGAGGGTGAGATCGCGGCCGACTACCTCGAGGGCCTGCTCGACATCGCCGACCTCGACGGCGACATCGACATGGACGTCGAGGCCGACCGGGCCGCTGTCTCGATCATCAGCGACTCCAGCAGCCGCGACCTGCAGAAGCTCGTGGGCCGCGACGGCGAGGTTCTGGAGGCGCTCCAGGAGCTGACGCGCCTGGCCGTGCACCGCGAGACCGGTGACCGCAGCCGGCTGATGCTCGACATCGCCGGCTTCCGGGCCAAGAAGCGTGCCGAGCTCGCCGAGCTGGGCGCCAAGGCCGCCTCCGAGGTGAAGTCCACGGGCCAGCCGGTCAAGCTGGAACCGATGACGCCGTTCGAGCGCAAGGTCGTGCACGACGCGATCGCCGCCGCCGGTCTGCGCAGCGAGTCCGAGGGCGAGGAGCCGCAGCGCTTCGTCGTTGTGCTCCCGGCCTGAACCCTCACGTAGTGTCGGCCCCGTCTGTTCGCAGGCGGGGCCGATCTTTGTCAGCCTTGATAGTCAGCCACCACAGTGCGCTCGCACGCGAGTCGTGCGGTACGGAAGGACGGTTCCCGTGACGGAGGCAGCGGAGCTCCCCGAGGCGCCGGAGCAGGCGCGGACAGTCTTCGGTGAGTACTTCCCGGAGGCCGTGCGGTACGCGGAGCTGCTCGCGGATGCGGGTGTGAAGCGCGGTCTGATCGGCCCGCGTGAGGTCCCGCGTCTCTGGGAGCGCCACCTGCTGAACTGTGCCGTCCTCTCGGAGGTCGTCCCCGAGGGCGTCACCGTCTGCGATGTGGGCTCGGGCGCGGGTCTGCCCGGTATCCCCCTGGCGCTGGTCCGGCCCGACCTGAAGATCACGCTCCTGGAGCCGCTCCTGCGCAGGACGAACTTCCTTCAGGAGGTCGTCGAGCTGCTCGGCCTCGACCATGTGACCGTGGTCCGGGGACGGGCGGAGGAGATGCTCGGCAAGATCACGCCGGTGCACGTGGTGACCGCCCGTGCGGTGGCTCCGCTCGACCGGCTGGCCGGCTGGGGTGTTCCCCTGCTGCGCCCGTACGGAGAGATGCTGGCGCTCAAGGGCGACACCGCGCAGGAGGAGATCGACGGTGCTCGCGCCGCGCTCTCCCGGCTCGGTGTGGTGGAGACCTCGGTCGTCCAGGTCGGCGAGGGGATCGTCGACCCGATGTCCACGGTCGTGCGCGTGGAGGTCGGCGAGAGCCCCGGTGGTGTGCGGTTCGCGGCCAAGCGGGCCAAGGCGGCTCGTACCAGCAAGACCCGCCGACGTCGCTGAGCGTCCCATACGTACCATTTCGGAGTGTCGAACGGTCCCGGCCGGGCGGCAGGGGCATGGTGTTTCACGTGAAACGTCGCTCACTGCTGCAGGGGATCATCAGCCGCGGTCGCGCGGCTGCCACGCCCCGGGACCGTAGACCCCGTGTGAAGCCACCCGCGAGGGTTACGGAGTTGTCCACAGAGGTGGATTCACCCACAGAACCACCGACCTCGCTGGTTCACGACCCCGAAAGCATGGCAGGCTCTCCTCATCGCGAGCCTGAAGCCGAGGAGAGTGAATCCTTGCGGTCCGACGCCAACATCGCGGGACCGATGACCGATCCGGTCCCCGGTCCCCGAACCGAATCGGTGGGGGAGGATGTTTCACGTGAAACACCGCCCCCGATGGACGACACCCCCATCGGTCGTGCTGCCCAGCTGGCAGTAGAAGCGCTGGGTCGTGCCGGTGAGGGACTTCCCCGCCCGGCTCAGACTCGCGTGATGGTCGTCGCCAATCAGAAGGGCGGCGTGGGCAAGACGACCACGACGGTCAACCTTGCCGCGTCCCTGGCGCTGCACGGCGCCCGCGTCCTGGTCATCGACCTGGACCCGCAGGGCAACGCCTCGACAGCGCTCGGCATCGACCACCACGCCGAGGTCCCCTCGATCTATGACGTCCTGGTGGACAGCAAGCCGCTCTCGGACGTGGTGCAGCCGGTCGTGGACGTCGAGGGCCTCTTCTGCGCCCCGGCCACCATCGACCTGGCAGGCGCCGAGATCGAGCTGGTGTCGCTGGTGGCCCGTGAGAGCCGCCTGCAGCGGGCGATCCAGGCATATGAGCAGCCGCTGGACTACATCCTGATCGACTGCCCGCCCTCGCTCGGACTCCTCACGGTCAACGCCATGGTGGCGGGCGCGGAGGTACTGATCCCGATCCAGTGCGAGTACTACGCGCTGGAGGGGCTCGGACAGCTCCTTCGCAATGTCGACCTGGTCCGAGGGCACCTCAACCCGGCGCTCCACGTCTCGACGATCCTGCTCACCATGTATGACGGCAGGACGAGGCTCGCCTCGCAGGTCGCCGACGAGGTGCGCAGCCACTTCGCCGAGGAGGTGCTGCGGACCAGCATTCCGAGGTCCGTCCGCATCTCGGAGGCGCCGAGCTACGGGCAGACGGTCCTCACCTACGACCCGGGCTCCAGCGGCGCCCTGTCGTATCTCGAAGCGGCCCGTGAGATCGCCCTGCGGGGGGTCGCCGTGCAGTACGAACCGCAGCACGCCCATGTAGGGCACCAGAACAACCAGCGCAGCATGTCGGAGGGGATCCAGTGAGCGAGCGACGTAGGGGATTGGGGCGTGGGCTCGGTGCGCTGATTCCCGCTGCTCCCCAGGAACGGCAGGTGGAGCGAGGGGTGGCCGCCGCGAAGCTGGCGACGCTGCCGCAGAGCCCGCAGGCCCCGGAGTCCACGCCGGCGTGGAACGAGCCGGAGCCGGTGGCCATGCCGGAGCCTCCGGCCGGTGCGTACTTCACCGAGCTTCCGATCGACGCCATCGTTCCCAACCGGCACCAGCCGCGTGAGGTCTTCGACGAGGACGCGCTGGCGGAGCTCGTCACCTCCATCAAGGAGGTCGGTCTGCTTCAGCCCGTGGTCGTGCGCAAGATCGAGGCCGACCGCTACGAGCTCGTCATGGGCGAGCGTCGTCTGCGCGCCTCGACGACGGCCGGTCTGGAGCGCATCCCGGCCATCGTCCGGGACACCGACGACGAGAAGATGCTCCTGGACGCCCTCCTGGAGAACCTTCACCGGGCCCAGCTGAACGCGATCGAAGAGGCCCACGCCTACGAGCAGCTGCTCAAGGACTTCGGCTGCACGCACGACCAGCTCGCGGAGCGGATCGGGCGCTCGCGGCCGCAGATCTCCAACACGCTGCGACTGCTCCGGCTCTCGCTGCCGGTGCAGCGTCGCGTCGCCGCCGGAGTGCTCTCCGCCGGCCACGCGCGGGCCCTGCTCGGTGTGGAGGACCCGGACGCCCAGGACAAGCTGGCGTACCGGATCGTCTCCGAGGGGCTCTCGGTGCGCAGCGTCGAGGAGATCGTCAGCCTCATGGGCTCCGAGGAGCCCGAGGCCGCGGTCAAGCCGAAGGGCCCGCGGGCCGGTGGCCGTGTCTCGCCCGCGCTCACGGACCTCGCCACCCGGCTCTCGGACCGCTTCGAGACCCGGGTGAAGGTCGACCTCGGACAGAAGAAGGGCAAGATCGTCGTCGAGTTCGCCTCGATGGACGATCTGAACCGGATCCTCTCGACCCTGGCTCCGGGCGAGGGGCGGGTCATGGACCACAAGAACTCCGAGCAGGGCTGATCCCGCTTCCTGCTCACTGAGGCCGCCCAGGGCGGGCCGTGCTCCGGTCTTCACCGGAACGCGGCCCGCCCTTTGCGTGTGAGCGGTATCGCCCCGATCGTCCGATCGATACGATTCCGAGAGGCGTATCCGTGCTCGATGGCGAGGGAAACGAGGAGCAGCCGTGGGGCGTCGGCTCGTACCGCTCACGCTGGACAACCTTCCGGATCTCCCCAAGCGGTGTCGCTCCTGTGTCTTCTGGGAGCTCGACCCGGTCAGTGGTGAGGCCGCCGTGAAGGCGGGGCGCCCGGAGCTGGAGAAGGAGGCCTGGATCTCGGCCGTTCTCCTGGAGTGGGGCTCCTGCGGCCGGGTGGTGTACGTCGACGAGGTGCCGGTCGGCTATGTGCTCTACGCTCCCCCGGCCTATGTGCCGCGCTCGACGGCCTTCCCGACGAGCCCCGTGGCGGCGGACGCCGTCCAGCTGATGACGGCCTGGATCATGCCGGGCTACCAGGGGCAGGGACTGGGGCGGGTGGTCGTGCAGACCGTGGCCAAGGACGTGATGAGGCGGGGCTTCAAGGCCATCGAGGCATTCGGGGACGCCCGGTGGAAGGAGCCGGCCTGTGTGCTGCCGGCCGAGCACCTTCTCGCGGTGGGCTTCAAGACCGTGCGCCCGCACCATGCTTTCCCCCGGCTGCGGCTGGAGCTGCGGACGACGCTCTCCTGGAAGGAGGACGTCGAGATGGCTCTGGACCGTCTGCTCGGGGCCGTGCAGAAGGAGCCTGCCCTGCGGCCTCTCTAGCTTCGGAGAACGAGAACGGCCCGCCCCCGACAGGGGGCGGGCCGTTTCACGTGAAACATGCGGTGGGTGTCAGGCCTTGGCCTCGACGAAGCCCTCCAGGTCGCGCAGGATCGCGGCCTTCGGCTTGGCGCCGACGATGGTCTTCACGACCTCGCCACCCTGGTAGACGTTGAGCGTCGGGATCGACATGACGCCGTACTTGGCAGCCGTGGCCGGGTTCTCGTCGATGTTGAGCTTCACGACCTCGATCTCGCCGTGCTCGGCGGCGATGGCCTCCAGCGACGGGGCGATCTGGCGGCACGGGCCGCACCAGGCAGCCCAGAAGTCCACCAGGACGGGCTTGTCGCTCTTGAGGACGAGCTCCTCGAAGTCTGCGTCGGTCACGTTCTTCAGGGCGCCGGCCACGGCGGCCTCCTTCTTTTCGCGGGGTGTGGGGTGGGGAGAGACGGGGGTCAGACCGCGGGGGTCTCGGCCAGCTTCTCGCTGTCGGCGAGGGCGGCCAGGAAGCGCTCGGCGTCGAGCGCGGCCGAGCAGCCGGTGCCGGCGGCCGTGATGGCCTGACGGTAGGTGTGGTCGACGACGTCGCCGGCGCCGAAGACACCCGTGAGGTTGGTGCGCGTCGACGGGGCGGCGACCTTGAGGTAGCCCTCCTCGTCCAGCTCCAGCTGGCCCTTGAAGAGCTCGGTCCGCGGGTCGTGGCCGACGGCGATGAAGAGGCCGGTGACGGGCAGCTGGCGGGTCTCACCGGTCTTCGTGTCGCGCAGGGTCAGACCGCTGAGCTTCTGATCGCCGTGGATCTCGGTGACCTCGCTGTCCCAGGCGAAGGAGATCTTCGGGTCGGCGAAGGCGCGCTCCTGCATGGCCTTGGAGGCACGCAGGGTGTCCCGGCGGTGGACGATCGTGACGGACTTGGCGAACCGCGAGAGGAAGGTGGCCTCCTCGATCGCGGTGTCGCCGCCGCCGACGACGGCGATGTCCTGGTCCTTGAAGAAGAAGCCGTCGCAGGTGGCGCACCAGGAGACACCGCGGCCGGAGAGCGTGTCCTCGTTGGGGAGGCCGAGCTTGCGGTGCTGGGAGCCGGTGGTGACGATCACGGCCTTGGCGCGGTGCACGGTGCCGGCGGTGTCGGTGACGGTCTTGATGTCGCCGGTCAGGTCGACGGCGACGACGTCGTCCGGGACCAGCTCGGCGCCGAAGCGCTCGGCCTGGGCCCGCATGTTGTCCATCAGGTCCGGGCCCATGATCCCGTCACGGAAACCAGGGAAGTTCTCGACCTCGGTGGTGTTCATCAGGGCGCCACCAGCGGTGACCGCACCCTCGAAGACCAGAGGATTCAGCGACGCTCGGGCCGTGTAGAGCGCAGCGGTGTAACCCGCGGGCCCGGAGCCGATGATGATCACGTTACGGACGTCGCTCACGGGTTTCTTCCTCGTCTCTGCAGACTGCCACTGCCTACGGGGGCGGTTGTCTCGGTCGCTCTCACCCCACCCAACGGATCCTAAGGGGCGCGCATTCCCGAGACCGCCGCGCGGCACGTGGCCGGGCGGGAAGAGAGGTCAGGAGCGAGGGTACGTCTGGCTGAGCAGCACGTCGGCGGGCGGGCTTCCGCTCTCCTTGGGGCGCTCGGCGCAGGAGGCGTCGAGCACATAGGCCTGGACCCGTGTGCTGTCCGCCGGATCGGTCAGGACGACCAGATAGGCCGGTGCTCCCCGGTACTCGCCGCGCTCGTGGCCGAGCAGTCCGTCGGTGCGGCCGGTGCCGGCAAGGACACAGCCGGGAACGGCGTCGGCCGTGTTGCGCTGGGAGGTGTTGCTGCTCGCCTCGGCGGACATGGATTCGGGCCCGACCCCCTGGGGGGTCTTGGGCGCGCGGTTCTCCGCGAGGAGGGCGTGGACCCGGTCCTCGACCGGTGCACCGGAGAAGGGACTGAGGGGTGCGCTCGCGAACGTGTCGGCCTTCTGGGCGTCGGCCGAGCCGGCGGAGATCGGGTCGCCCGGCTGGCTGAGGAGGTAGAGGCTCGTACCGAGCACCATGGCCCCGAAGGCGGCGCCGATCGTGGAGAGCGCGATCCGGCGACGGCGGGGCGTGCCGGGGCGTCCGGGGCCGGTGCCCGCCCGGGGACGTCCGGCGGGACGGTCCGGGGCAGGGGAGGACGGGGACGGAGCCGTGGTCTTGGTGGAGGAGCGCGATGTTTCACGTGAAACAGGGGCGTCGCTCTCCGGGGAGGTGGCGTTGAGGAGGGCTTCTGCGGCCAGGGCCGCGTCGATCCGCCCGGCGATCTCGGCGGGCATGCGGGGCGGGCCCGGCAGGGTGCCCAGCAGGCCCCGGATCTCCTCCAGCGAGGACCGGACGTCGGCACAGAGGCGGCAGCCGTCCAGGTGCCGCCGTACGGCCGCCGAACGGGTCGGCGAGAGCAGCCCCTCGGTCAGATCGGAGATCTCCGAGACGTCCGGGTGCTGTGTGGTGTCGGCCTTGCCGGCCGTGGAAGTCACGTGCGCCCACCTCCGCCCTTCACAGCAGCTGGATCTGTCGGTCCGGTATCCGTCGGCCCCGGCACCGGTGGGACGGATGTCCCCGGCGTCCGGTTCCTTCCCCCTTCGACGGCCTCGTTACCCACGGTGTCGGCGCGCAGATGAGTGACCATCGGAAGGAGGCGTGCTCGCCCGCGCGCGCAGCGGCTCTTCACGGTCCCGGTGGGGACGCCGAGGATACGGGCTGCCTCGGCGACCGGGTATCCCTGCATGTCGACCAGGACCAGCGCGGCTCGCTGGTCCTCGGGGAGCGTGGCGAGAGCGGCGAGGAGCTGACGGTTGAGGTCCTGGCGCTCCACGGGCGCCTCGGCCGACTCGTGGGGGTCGAGAAGCTGCTCGAAGCGGTCGGTGTCGTCGACCGGTGAGGTCCGGCGCGAGGCGGTCTTGCGGGCACGGTCGAGGCAGGCGTTGACCGTGATGCGGTGGAGCCAGGTTGTGACGGCCGACTGGCCACGGAAGGTGTGGGCGGCCCGGAAGGCGGAGATCAGGGCGTCCTGGACGGCGTCAGCGGCTTCCTCGCGGTCCCCCAGGGTCCGCAGGGCCACCGCCCACAGCCGATCACGATGCCGCCGCACGAGCTCGCCGAAGGCGTCGGGGTCCCCGGCGACATGGCGCGCGAGGAGCTCCCGGTCGTCCGTGGTGTCGTCTATCGGTCGGTCCAACGGTGAGCCCCTCCCCCAGCGTCGTCAGCCCATGACCTTGACTTCGGTCAGCTGACCGCGGTACTCACCGTCGGTGAGGGGCAGCTCCGTCAGCCAGACCAGAACGTAGCGGGTCGTGACCGGCTTGGGGAACTTCAGCTGCACATCGCTGCCGGATGTGGACGCCTGGGTGGTGAAACCTTCGGCCGTGGCAGGCGCCGTGGAGGCGCCGTCGGGTGCCGTGCGGACCTCCACCGAGGTCTGCCCGACGAACGACAGGTCGACCGAGCTGACCTTCTGGGCCGAGCCCAGGTCCAGCACTATGCCGACGCCGCTCTTCAGGTTGCCGAACTTCGCGGTGGTGTAGTTCTTGGTGTGCCAGAAGGTGCTCGGATTCCCGTCGTACGCGTCCGCCACGGACTCCGGGTACTCCTCGCCGTTGCCCCCGGGGGGCGGGTCGAAGTCCTGGGCGGACGAGATGGTGAGCGGTTTCAGCGGCTTGGGCTTCTCGTCGTCGAGCGTCGGCTGGACGTTCTTCGGTTCGTCCTTGCCCTCCGGGGCGAGGAGCCGGTCCGCGATCTGCCAGCTGCCGAGGCCGAGCGCGGCGATCAGGAGGGCCGAGACGGCCCACTTGAGCGCCTTGCCGGTGCGGCTCTGCAGCGGCGGGGGCGGGACGACGACCGGCTGGGTGACCACGGGACGCGGCTGGGGGCGTCCGTAGGTGCCCTGCTGGTACGTCGTGTGCTGGTACTCGGGCGGCGGGGTGAACTCCGGCTCCGGCGGCCGGACACGGGGCATCGCCGCCACGGCCCTGGCCAGTTCGTCCGGGGTGGTGCAGGGCGGCTCCTGACGCGAGGCGGTGGCCCCGTCGTTCGCGAGGGCGCGCATGGCGATCTCGGAGAGGCCCCGGTGGACACCGGCGCGGACCTGGTCGGGCGCCAGCAGTCCGACGCCCTTGGGAAGCCCGGAGAGCCCGTAGGCGTCGCTGTCGTACGGCCAGCGCTGGGTGAGCGCGGCGTACAGCAGGGCGCCGATGGCCTCGGTGTCGGTGCGCTGCGGACGCTCGGCGGTGATGCCGCGCAGGGCGGCGTTCACGGCCAGGCCGCGGATCCGGTACTGACCGGTGGAGCTGCGCAGGACGGCGCTCGGGGTGAGCCGGAGGTGGGCGAGGCCCTCGCGGTGGGCGGCGGCCATGGCCTGGGAGACCTGGCTGACGAGCTGGTACGCGTCGTGCGGCTCCAGGGGGCCGGCCGCGAGCAGCGCGGTCAGCTCGGTGGAGTCCGGCAGCCATTCGTGCACGACGTACACGAGGTCGTTCTCCTCGACGGCGTCGAGGACCTGGACGAAGCGGGGGTCGCCGAGGAGAGCCGAGGAGCGGGCCGCGGCCAGGACCGACCGGGCCCTGGGGTGGTCGGCCGGCAGCAGGTGGACCCCGACCGCGCGGCGCAGCTTCTCGTCGACGGCACGCCAGCTGCTGAAGCCGTCCAGACGGGTGACGCACTCCTCCAGCCGGTAGCGTCTGGCCAGTTTGTGGCCGCTGTGCAGTTCGGGTGCCGTGATGGAGGGCTGTTCGCCGCTCTGTCGTTCGACCGCCTTGCTCTCCGTGGCCTCGGCGGACTTCTCCGCCGTCTTCTGCTCTTCCGCCACCCCGTCGGTCGCGGCCGTGTCCGCCTTGGCGGTCAGCGGGTCGTCACCGCTGTTGTCGGCCACGTCGACGGCAGCCGTGCTACGTTCCGCCACCGTCGTTCCTGCCTCCCCATCCGTTGCGCCACATCCAACAGCCAAGCCAATTGTGCCCACAGTCGGACGCTATGCACGACACGCGGTTCCCGCCGATGGTTGTGCGGGGCCGCCGGGTTCAGCGTCCCAGACGTCCGCGGACCATGCCGACCAGGGTGTTCAGTTCCGCGATCCGCATGCGCTTCGCGGCGACGAAGAAGACGCCGAGGAGCACCGCACCGCCCACCACGAGGGCGGCGAGCGAGCCGAGGGCGCCCTCGCCCAGCAGCTTCAGCAGGCCGAAACCGACGGCACCGGCGACGATCGCCGCGGGCACGGAGGCCATGCAGAGCCGCGCGTAGGTCCGCATCACATGCGTGCCGTCCAGGTCGCCGCCCAGGCGCTTGCGGAGCCGGCGCCACGCGATGCCGACGCCGACGGCGTAGGCGAGGCCGTACGAGGCGGCCATGCCGACCACGGCCCACTGGGCGGGCAGGACGACGTAACAGACCGCCGAGGCGGCCGCGTTGACGGCGGCGACGATCACCGTGTTGTAGAAGGGCGTCCGGGTGTCCTCGTAGGCGTAGAAGCCGCGGAGGACGACGTACTGGACGGAGTAGGGGATCAGGCCGAGGCCGAAGGCCATCAGGATGAAGCCCATGCCCTGGGCCGCTTCGACGCCGCTGGAGGCGTAGAGCAGGGTGCACATCGGGACGCCGAGCGCCAGGAAGGCGAAGGAGACCGGGACGATCGCGACGGCCGAGTTCCGCAGGCCCTGCGAGATGTCGTCCCGGACGGCGCCGGGGTCGTCGTCGTGGGCGGCGCGGGAGATCCGCGGCAGCAGCGCGGCCATGACGGAGACCGTGATGATGGCCTGCGGCATGCCCCAGATCAGCTGGGCGTTGGAGTAGGCGAGGAAGCCGGCACCGTTCTTCCCGGACTCCTCGCCGGCGGCGGTGGCGAGCTGGGTGACGACCAGGACGCCCGCCTGGTTGGCGAGGACGAAGAGGACCGTCCACTTGGCCAGCTTGACCGTCTTGCCGAGCCCGTGGCCCTTCCAGTCGAAGCGGGGACGGAAGCGGAAGCCCGTCTCACGCAGGTACGGGATCATCGCCAGGGCCTGGACGACGAGGCCGAGCAGAGTGCCGATGCCGAGCAGTCGGACGCCCTCGTCCGGAATGGTCTGCACACCCATGTGGGACTCGGCGGAGGTGCCGTACACCCAGATGAACAGGCCGAAGGTGACGATCATGACGATGTTGTTGAGGACCGGGGTCCACATCATCGCGCCGAACTTGCCGCGGGCGTTGAGGATCTGACCCATCACCACGTGCACGCCCATGAAGAAGATCGTGGGCAGGCAGTAGCGGGCGAAGGTCACGGCCACGCTGTTGGCCGCGGCGTCGTCGGCGATGGTGTTCGACATCAGCCGGATCAGGAGCGGCGCCGCGAAGACGGCCAGGGCCACGATGAGGCCGAGCGCCACCATGACCAGGGTCAGCAGCCGGTTGGCGTAGGCCTCGCCACCGTCCTCGTCGTTCTTCATGGAGCGGACGAGCTGCGGGACGAAGACCGAGTTGAGGCCACCACCGACGGTGAGGATGTAGATCATCGTCGGCAGGGTGTAGGCGATGGTGAAGGTGTCACCGAGCAGGGCGGCGCCGAGCGCACCGGTGATCACCAGGCTGCGGACGAAGCCCGTCAGCCGGGAGACCAGGGTGCCGGCCGCCATCACCGCGCTCGACTTCAGCAGACCCGAGGCACGACCGGACTTCTTGGGGGCGGGCGCGGGCAGCGGGTCGGGCTCCGGGGCGGGCGGCGGCACCTGGCCGGGCGCCTGCTGGTCCCGGTAGAGGTGCGCGAACGCGTCCGGCTCGGGCGTCTCCTCGCTCGCCCGGGTCACCAGGTCGTCGACACCGGTGAACTGGACCGTGCGCGCGTCGTCGCCGTACGGCAGGTGCCGCGAGGGACCGTCCGGTTCGGGCGCCGGGGTCTGGGCCCAGACCCGGGGGTCGGGGGCGTGCTGCGGCGCGGCCGGCTGCTGGTAGAGCGCGTGCGGGTCCTGGTAGGTGCCGGGCGGGGGCGGCGGGTGCGCGGCGCGGTCGTAGAGCGCCTCGGTCACCGGGTCCTGCGCGGACATGTCCTGGGCGCGGTACGGGTCGTGGGCGAAGGCGTCCTGGACGTAGGGGTCCTGGGCGTACGGGTTCTGCGCGTAGGGGTCCTCTCCCTGCGCGCCAGGGGCGCCCTGCTGCGGGGGCGGCACCGGCGGGTGGCCGGCGCCGGGAGGCGCCGCGGGCGTCCCAGGGGCCGGCGCCGGGCCGCCCGCGCCCTGGCCGCGGTCACCGTCGTACGGCGCGTTCATGGTTACCCCACCTCATCGTCCGGCCGACCGGCCACGACATCGCTCAACGGTCCACTTTCTCACCCGGGCCCGACGGGTCCCCGCTTTCGGGCCGGGTGTCCGGTGTCGGGTCACTCGGCTGCACGGGTTCCTCCGCGTCGGACTTGCCTTCGCCGGGCGCGTCCTCACCGGGCTCCGACGTGGCGTCGCCCTCGGCGGAGTCGTCCTCGGCTGCCTCCGCCGCCTCGGCCTCGGCGTTCCGGGCGGCCACCCGCTTGCGCTGGCTGTACATGCGCACACCGGCGAGCACGAGGAGGAGGACACCGCCGGCGATCACGAGCATCACCGTGGGAGTGATCTCGGAGACCCGCACGGTGAAGTTCATCGGCTGCCCGTACGGGGTGCCGTCCTCGGTGTAGAGCTGGGCCGTCATCGGCACCTGGCCGTTGACGTTGGCCGAGGCGGTGAACTTCACCGACTGGCTGTGTCCGCCGCCGACCTTCACCGGGAGCTCGGTGTACCTCTCGCCGTTCAGCTCCAGACGGTTCTTGTTGCCCGAGGTGAGGCGCAGCTTCAGGTTGTCCACGCCCTGGAGCAGCTTGTTCTGGACGGTCACGGGGATCGTCGCGCTGCGGCCGGAGAGCGTGAGGTCCGACTTGTCGACCAGCTGCACGCCCTTGGTGAGGGTCTGCAGGTAGTCCAGGACGTTGTTCCGGTAGATCGCGGCGGCCCGGGCCTCACCGCGCCAGGAGGTCGACATCTCGCGGTTGATCGCGCCCCCGAAGGGCGTCACGACGCGCTCCGGCTGGGTCAGGATGACCTTGAAGTCGTTCAGCTCGTCCCGCGTGGACTTCATGTCGCGGAAGGCCTGGACCGGGAGCTCGCGGTCGCGCAGCTTCTTCGGGTAGCGGGAGCTGCTCGGCACCGTGGTGGAGGCGTCCGGGTCGGGCTTGGCCGCGGCGGCCGTCAGGAGGTCGGTCGGTTCGGTCCAGCGCCGGCCGGAGAGGCCCTGCAGGGCGATCGCCATGGACTGGGCCTGCGCGGCCGTCGGCATCCGCTGCGGGGCGACGACGATGCTCCGCTGGTCCTCCGGCTGCTCCAGGGTGACCGCGAGCGACTGGGCGAGGAACTCCTGCACGGCGAGCGTGGAGCTCTCCGCGCGGACCATGTCCCCTTCGAAGGCGGTGGACAGGAGCGCGTCGCTCACCACGGCCGTGGTGCTGCCGCCGCCGAGCGGGCGGGCGGCCGTGGGCGTGTAGGAGAGGTCGTCGCGGACGCTGTCGCTGCGGGCGATCACCTTCTCGGCGCCGGCCGAGGTCGCGACCGCCACGATGGAGGGGTCGACGGCGCCGTCGACGGGCCAGGCGAAGTCGGTGGCCGCCTGGACGTGGAGGACGGTCTCGACCGTCATGCCCGCCAGGGCGGTCGCGGACTGGAGGTGTCCGAGGGAGCCGGGAACGTCCTTGCCCCGGTGGGCCAGCGAGGCCAGGTCGGGGTCGGCGAAGGGAAGGGCGACGACCTTGTGTCCCTGGACCGCCTTCTCCAGCGCGTCGAGCCAGCGCTCCGCGACTGCCTGGTACTTGCCGGGGACGTCCAGCTCGCCGTCCTTGACGCGGTAGCCGTTCGCCATGGCGTCGACGGAGGCCAGCAGGTCCGGGTCGACCACCCAGGTGACCGGGAGGTCCTTGCCCCGGGAGACCAGCTCGTCGAGGCGGCCGCCGGGATGCAGCTCGGCCGCCAGGTCGTCGTTCTCGAAGACCGGGGTCTGCTGGTCGTCCGTGGCCGTCTGCGCCGACACGTGCGACGTGGCGATGAGCGGCCAGAGGTAGGTGAGCTGGGTCTTCTTCTCGGTGGCCTCGGGCTGGTACGGCAGGAAGGTCCGCTCGATGCCGAGCACCCGCTCGTACTGCCGGTCCGAGGTCTGCCCGGTGAGCGAGACGCCCAGCTGGTAGACGCCCTCCTCGTCGAGCCCCAGCTCGGAGACGGGGACGGAGAGCGTGAAGTCCGCGCTCAGGCCGGCGCCCAGCCGGGGGATCTTGACGGTCGGCGCGTCGTCGAGAGGGGCCGGGTCGCTGTCGCTCCGGAAACCGGTGCGGCCCGACACCTGCTCGATCTCGCTGCGGCTCGTCATCCTCGGTCCGACGCGCAGGTTCACGGTCGCGTCGGTGACGGCCTTCTTGCCCCGGTTGGTCACCGTGCCCGTCACCGTGACGGTGTCGCCCTCGACGGGCGCGCTCGGGGCCAGCGTGTCGAGTGACACATCGACCGTCCTGGAGCCGGTGGCGTCCTCGGCGGCCGCCGCCGGAGCGGCGACGAGAGGGGCCTGGAGCAGGCCCGCGAGAAGGGGTGCCCCGAAGGCGACGGTGATCGTGCGCCGCAGCCATCGGCGGGCAGGTGAGGGACCGGTTCCCTGGATGTCTGCCGCCTCGGCCACGCGTTCGCCCGTCCTCGTCGTTGTCTGTGGTGCCAGTGGTGTCGGTGGTTCCCGGTTGCTGTGTCCAGGCATGGTAACGATGCACGCTGGGGGCAAGTGCCGGGGACTGCTCCAGCCGAAAACGGGAACGCCGCGGTGAGCCGGGGCACGTACCCTTTTCTGTTGTGCCGAACGCCAACGAAGACACCCCGACTGCACTGAGCCAGGTGCAACGCCGCGCGGTCAGTGAACTACTCCGTGTGTCCCCTGTCGCCGACGACCTCGCCCGCCGTTTCCAGGAGGCCGGGTTCAGCCTCGCGCTGGTCGGCGGCTCGGTGCGGGACGCGCTGCTCGGCCGGCTCGGCAACGACCTGGACTTCACCACCGACGCCCGCCCCGAGGACGTACTGAAGATCGTCCGTCCGTGGGCCGACGCCGTGTGGGAGGTCGGCATCGCCTTCGGGACCGTCGGCTCGCAGAAGGACGGCTACCAGATCGAGGTCACCACGTACCGCTCGGAGGCGTACGACCGGACCTCACGGAAGCCCGAGGTCTCCTACGGCGACTCCATCGACGAGGACCTCGTCCGGCGTGACTTCACCGTCAACGCCATGGCCGTGGCACTCCCCGAGAAGGAGTTCATCGACCCGTACGGCGGTCTCGAGGATCTGTCCGCCAGGGTCCTGCGTACCCCGGGTACGCCGGAGGAGTCCTTCTCCGACGATCCTCTGCGCATGATGCGGGCCGCGCGGTTCGCCGCACAGCTGGACTTCGAGGTCGCTCCCGAGGTCGTCACGGCCATGAAGGAGATGTCCGGCCGGATCGAGATCGTCTCGGCCGAGCGTGTCCGTGAGGAGCTCAACAAGCTGCTGCTCTCGGCGCACCCCCGGAAGGGCCTCGGACTCCTCGTGGACACCGGCCTCGCCGAGCACGTGCTGCCCGAGCTGCCCGCGCTGCGCCTGGAGAGCGACGAGCACCACCGGCACAAGGACGTCTACGAGCATTCGCTGACCGTGCTCGACCAGGCGATCGACCTGGAGGAGGACGGGCCCGACCTGGTGCTGCGCCTCGCCGCGCTGCTCCATGACATCGGCAAGCCGCGCACGCGCCGCTTCGAGAAGGACGGCCGGGTCTCCTTCCACCACCACGAGGTGGTCGGCGCGAAGATGACCAAGAAGCGCATGGCCGCGCTCAAGTACTCCAACGAGTTGATCAAGGACGTCTCACGTCTCGTGGAGCTACACCTGCGCTTCCACGGTTACGGGGACGGCGAGTGGACCGACTCGGCCGTGCGGCGCTACGTCCGCGACGCCGGGCCGCTGCTCTCGCGGCTGCACAAGCTGACCCGCTCGGACTGCACCACGCGGAACAAGCGCAAGGCGGCAGCGCTCTCCCGGACCTACGACGGCCTTGAGGTCCGCATCGCTCAGCTCCAGGAGCAGGAGGAGCTGGACGCGATCCGCCCGGACCTCGACGGCAACCAGATCCAGGAGATCCTGGGCATCGGACCGGGGCCGGCCATCGGCCAGGCGTACAAGTTCCTGCTTGAGCTCCGGCTGGAGAACGGGCCGATGGAGTACGACGAGGCCGTTGCCGCGCTCAAGGAGTGGTGGGCAGCGCGCGACTGAGTCGAGCAGACGCCCGGACGGGCCGATGTTTCACGTGAAACACCGACCCGGTCGACGCTCTGGAGGGGTGGTGTTTCACGTGAAACATCACCCCTCCTGGCGTTCCCGGTGGAGAGCCACAGCGAGCCCCGCGTAGATCACGGCCACCAGTACGACCAGCAGGGGCGAGCGGCCGTCGGGCGGCAGCATCAAGGCCGCGACGCCCGCAGCGCCCACGAAGGCGACGTTGAACAGCACGTCGTAGAGCGAGAAGACCCGGCCTCGATAGGAGTCGTCCACGGTCGTCTGGACCACCGTGTCCGTCGCGATCTTGGCTCCCTGGGTGATGAGCCCGAGGAGGAAGGCGGCGACGAGGAAGGGCGTCGGGGCGAAGGGCAGGCCGAGCGCGGGTACGAGGGCGGCGGCCGCGGCCGTGCACACCGTCATCCACCCGAAGGGGCCGAAGCGTCCCACCGCCCAGGGGGAGAGGAGGGCTGCCGCGAAGAAGCCGGCGCCCGAGGCGGCGACGGCGATCCCCAGCAGCCCGAGGCCCTCGGACTCCGTGGAGCTCCAGGTGTAGCGGCAGAGCATGAGCACGGTGACGAGCAGGGCGCCGTAACAGAAGCGCATGAGGGCCACCGCCGTGAGCGCCCGGGCGGCGGGGCGTCGCTCGGCGAGGTGCCGCAGGCCCGCGGCCAGCCCGTGGGCGGTGGACTTCAGGGTTGAGATGAGGGGCTGCGGCGTGAGGTCGGCGTCGGGGCCGAGGAGCTCCCGGGACATCCGCAGCGAGGCGAGGGCGGCACAGAGGTACAGGAGGGCGCCGAAGGCGACGACGACCGCGTCGGAGTCGTCGGCGATGAGCCGGACACCGAAGGCGAGACCACCACCGACGGTCGCGGCCAGGGTGCCCGCCGTGGGCGAGAGCGAGTTCGCCAGGACGAGCCGCTCCTCGTCCACGACACGGGGGAGGGAGGCGGAGAGCCCCGCCAGGACGAACCGGTTGACGGCGGTGACGGAGAGGGCGGAGGCGTAGAAGAGCCAGTCTGGTACGGAGGCGAGGACGAGGGCGGCGGTCCCGCAGGCGAGCAGCGCGCGCAGGAGGTTCCCGTACAGGAAGACCTGGCGGCGCTGCCAGCGGTCGAGGAGCACCCCGGCGAAGGGCCCGACGAGGGAGTACGGGAGCAGGAGCACCGCCATGGCGGAGGCGATCGCGGCGGGGGAGGTCTGTTTCTCGGGCGAGAAGACGACGTACGTGGCGAGGGCCACCTGGTAGACGCCGTCGGCGCACTGGGAGAGCAGCCGGACGGCGAGCAGACGGCGGAAGTTCGTCAGGCGCAGGAGTACGCGCAGATCACGTACGACGGACATGGCAGCAAGACTCACATACGAAGAGGGCCCCCGGGCACTGGCTCGGGGACCCTCGATCGACAAGCGTGCGGCGCTTTAGCGCTCGACCTCACCCTTGATGAACTTCTCGACGTTGGCCAGGGCCTCGTCGTCGAAGTACTGGACCGGCGGGGACTTCATGAAGTAGCTCGACGCGGAGAGGATCGGGCCACCGATGCCCCGGTCCTTGGCGATCTTCGCGGCGCGCAGGGCGTCGATGATGACACCGGCGGAGTTCGGGGAGTCCCACACCTCGAGCTTGTACTCGAGGTTCAGCGGGACGTCACCGAAGGCACGGCCCTCGAGGCGGACGTACGCCCACTTGCGGTCGTCCAGCCAGGCGACGTAGTCCGACGGGCCGATGTGGACGTTCTTCTCGCCCAGCTCGCGGTCCGGGATCTGCGAGGTGACGGCCTGCGTCTTGGAGATCTTCTTGGACTCCAGGCGGTCGCGCTCGAGCATGTTCTTGAAGTCCATGTTGCCGCCGACGTTGAGCTGCATCGTGCGCTCAAGACGGACACCACGGTCCTCGAACAGCTTCGCCATCACGCGGTGCGTGATGGTGGCGCCGACCTGCGACTTGATGTCGTCGCCGACGATCGGGACGCCCGCCTCGGTGAACTTGTCCGCCCACTCCTTGGTGCCGGCGATGAAGACCGGAAGGGCGTTGACGAAGGCGACCTTGGCGTCGATGGCGCACTGGGCGTAGAACTTCGCCGCGTCCTCGGAGCCGACGGGCAGGTAGCAGACGAGAACGTCGACCTGGCGGTCCTTGAGGATCTGGACGACGTCGACCGGCTCCTCGGCGGACTCCTCGATGGTCAGGCGGTAGTACTTGCCGAGACCGTCGAGCGTGTGACCGCGCTGGACCGTGACGCCCTTGTTCGGGACGTCGCAGATCTTGATGGTGTTGTTCTCGCTGGCGCCGATGGCGTCGGAGAGGTCGAGGCCGACCTTCTTCGCGTCGACGTCGAAGGCGGCGACGAACTCGACGTCACCGACGTGGTAGTCGCCGAACTGGACGTGCATCAGGCCGGGCACCTTGGTCGCCGGGTCGGCGTCCTTGTAGTACTCGACGCCCTGGACCAGCGAGGCGGCGCAGTTGCCCACGCCGACGATGGCTACGCGAACCGAACCCATTCCGGTTGCTCCCTGTGTGATCGTGGAAGCCCTGCGATGCGCAGGGTTTCACTTGGCGGTGTCGTCGGACGGATCCGGCCGGGTACTGCCCCCGTGCCGGGGCAGGCCGCCCGTCTCTCCAGAATCGTTGTCGTGCAGAGCGGGGGCGTCGGAGCCGGATCGCTGATCCCGCCCTGCCCGCTCGCTCTCGATGAGCTCGTTCAGCCAGCGCACTTCGCGCTCCACGGACTCCATACCGTGGCGCTGCAGCTCAAGCGTGTAGTCGTCCAGGCGCTCGCGAGTCCGGGCCAGGGAGGCGCGCATCTTCTCCAGGCGCTCCTCCAGCCGGCTGCGGCGGCCCTCGAGCACGCGCATCCGCACCTCGCGCTCGGTCTGCCCGAAGAAGGCGAAGCGCGCCGCGAAGTGCTCGTCCTCCCAGGCGTCCGGGCCGGTGTGGGAGAGGAGCTCCTCGAAGTGCTCCTTACCTGCCGGGGTCAACCGGTAGACGATCTTGGCCCGGCGCCCTGCGAGTGAAGCGGCGAGGGCCTCCTCGGGGGCGCTGCCCGGCTCCTCGATCAACCAGCCGTTGGCGACCAGCGTCTTGAGGCAGGGGTACAGCGTTCCGTAGCTGAAGGCCCGGAAGACGCCCAGCGAGGTGTTGAGGCGCTTCCGCAGCTCGTACCCGTGCATGGGGGCCTCGCGCAGCAGGCCGAGGACGGCGAACTCGAGGATGCCGGAGCGTCTGCTCATCCGTCGCCTCCTCCTCCGCCTTCGGGGCCCTTATGCCGTGCTGATGTATCGACTCGATACATCAGCACGATAGAACGACCACCCTGTCCCGACAAGCGGGCCCGCAGTGACCGGCGTCACATCGTCAATTCACAGCGTTCGACTTGCCTGATTTGGGGTGAAGTCCGGCTGTAGGTGGGTTTTGGCCGTGCGTAGTCTGTGCGGCATGCAGACCACCGGGAACCGAGCGATGCCCTGGGGCGTCAGTGCTGCGGGTGACCGGCTGCGGTACGGGGGGACCTCCGATGGGTTCCCGCCGTGCGCATTTCGGGGGGACCGGAACTCAACTGCCGCTTCCAGGCGTACGCGCCTGCCCGAGGAGTAGTCGTTCGATGAGCGAGCATCGTCGCAAAATGCCGCCGCAGCAGCCGCCGACGGGCGGTCGCGCGGCGGCACGGCGCGCTGCCCAGCAGCCGGGCCGCAGGTCGGCCCCGGCCCATGACGTCGGTATGGGGGCCCCTTCGGCCTCGTACGGTCCTCCCTCCTCCCCTGGGGAGGAGCAGCGTCCCTACGGCGGGCGCGCGGAGGCCCGCCGGGCGGCCCAGCGCGGCAGTCGCCGCAGGGGCGCGGATGCGGGCCCCGGCGGCCCCGGCGGTCCCGGTGGGGGTCGGCGCGGCGGTGGTGGTGGCGGCGGTCGCGGCAGTGGTCCGGGGCGGGGCTCGGGCGGTCGCCCGCCGGGCAAGAAGCGGATCATCGACTACCCGCGTCACAACAAGTACGGCTGGCGTCGCTGGATGCCGTCGTGGAAGCTCGTGTCGGGCACCTTCCTGTTCTGCGTGGCGAGCCTGATGGGCGCTGCCTACATCGCGTACTCGCAGGTGGAGATCCCGGACCCGGCGAAGACGGCGACCTCGCAGAACAACATCTACTACTGGGCCGACAAGAGCCGGATGGTCGCGACGGGCAGTGGCACCAACCGCCAGATCGTGGGCATCGACCAGATCCCCGAGTCCATGCAGAACGCGGTGATCTCGGCGGAGAACAAGACCTTCCGGGACGACTCCGGTATCGACCCGATGGGTATCGCCCGCGCCGTGTGGAACATGGCCAAGGGCGGCGAGACCCAGGGTGGCTCGACGATCACCCAGCAGTACGTGAAGAACAACCGCCTGGACGACCAGTCGCAGACCGTCACCCGGAAGGTGAAGGAACTCTTCATCTCCATGAAGGTCGGCAACGAGGTGGGCAAGCCCGCGATCATGGCGGGCTATCTGAACACCTCGTACTACGGACGGGGCGCCTACGGCATTCAGGCAGCGGCCCGTGCCTACTTCAACGTGGACGCCAAGGACCTGAACCCCAGCCAGTCGGCTCTGCTCGCCGCGGTACTGAAGGGTGCGACGTACTACGACCCCGCCGGCTACCCCGAGATCGACCCCCGGGCCTCGGCCAAGGCGAACACCGAGCGGGCCACCAAGCGGTGGAGCTGGATCCTCGACGAGATGCAGAAGGACGGCCACATCTCGGCCGAGGAGCGGGCGAAGTACACCAAGTTCCCCAAGGTGGAGAAGCAGCGGAAGGGTGCCAATCTGAGCGGTCAGATCGGCTATCTGGTCTCCACCGCCAATGTGAACATGCAGAACCAGTTCGGCATCACCGAACAGCAGCTGGAGCGCGGCGGCTACCAGATCTACACCACCTTCGACAAGCCGAAGGTGGACAAGCTGGCGGCCGTGATCAACAAGAAGATCAAGGACAACATCGACCCGAAGAAGCGCCCGGACACGGACACGCACGTCCAGTTCGGCGGCGCCTCCGTCGACACGGCGACCGGGAAGATCGTCGCCATCTACGGTGGCGTCGACGCCACCAAGCACTTCCGGAGCAACGCCGACACCACCGGTGCCCAGGTCGGATCGACGTTCAAGCCCTTCGTGCTGGCCGCCGCGATGAAGGACGGCGTCCGGGACAAGAGGTTCGGTCCGGACCAGGACGCGTCCGAGCGCAAGATCCTTGACCCGGACAAGAGCCTGTACAACGGCAAGGACGACCTGACGATCCGTAAGTACAACGGGGACGTCTGGCTCGACGACAAGGGCGAGGAGTGGCGTCAGAGCAACGACGAGAACGCCAGCTACGGCCCCATCTCCCTGCGCTACGCCATGATCAAGTCCGCCAACTCGCCGTATGTGCAGCTCGGCATGGACGTCGGTATCGACAAGGTCCGTGACGCAGCCGTGGCCGCCGGACTCCGCAGGGACTCCCTCGTCACGGGCGAGGTGCCCTCCTTCTCCCTCGGTGTCTCCAGCCCCAGTGCCATTCGCATGGCGGGCGCGTACTCCACCTTCGCGAACAAGGGTGTGCAGAACGACCCGTACTCCGTCGAGAAGGTGGTGAGGAACGGCGAGACCATCCACCAGCACAAGGCCCAGCCCAAGGTGGCCTTCAGCCCCGCCATCGCCAACAACGTCACCGACGTGCTGCGGTCGGTCGTCGACGACGACCGGGGTACCGGTCGCAAGGCGCGGATCCCGGGCCGCGCGGTGGCCGGCAAGACCGGTACGACCGACGACAACAAGTCGGCCTGGTTCGTGGGCTACACGGCGCAGCTGGCGACCGCGATCGACATGTACCGCTTCGACGACGACGAGACGAAGGAGGGGCGCGAGTTCCTGAAGATGTACGGCACGGGTGACCAGCCGACGATCCACGGTTCGTCGTTCCCCTCCCAGATCTGGCGGGAGTACATGACGGATGCCGTGAAGGACATGGCGGTCGTGGACTTCCCCAAGCCGGAGAAGCTGGAGGGCGCCGTGCCCGTCTTCGGTGGTGGCGCCGCGAGCCCGACGCCGACGCCGACGGCCACCCCGACGCCCACCGAGTCGGCGATGCCGACGACGACTCCCCCGGCCACCCCGACGACGACTCCCACCGGGAAGCCGACGAGGACGCCGAAGCCGGGCAAGACGACCTGTGACGTCTGGGACTGGAGCTGCAGCACCACCGGCGGCACCACCGGGCAGCCGACCACAGCGCCGGCGACCACCACGGCACCGGCGCCGACCGACTCGCCGACGGACACCACCGGCGGGAACGGCAAACCCGGCGGGACCTTCCCCTGATCCCTTCAGGGATGACGTTTCGAGGGCCGCCGCGTCCGCTCCGTACTTTCCGTACGGGCCGGCCGCGGCGGCCCTCGCCGTTTTCCCAGGGACGTACGGCAGGATGTCCCCCATGCCGAGCCTCCAGAAGTCGAGCGCGCCGCAGGACCGCTCGCAGACGGTCATCCCCACCCACCGGGACAAGGTGGCCGCCGCGGGCAGCGAACTGATCGGTGGCCCCTACGGCCGCCGGGCGGCCGCCGGCACCGGGCAGCTGACGCCGGTGCGGGTGATCGTGCTCGTGGCCCTCGGCATGTACGCCCTCGGCATGGTGCAGAAACTGCCCTGCTACAACTGGGCCTGGTTCCAGGGCACGACCTCCCAGTACACGCACGCGTGCTACTCGGACATCCCGCACCTCTTCGCCGGGCGGGGCTTCGCGGACGGCCTGATCCCGTACTTCGACCGGCTGGGCGGCGACATACCGTTTCTGGAGTACCCGGTCCTGACCGGTCTCTTCATGGAGGTCGCGGCCTGGCTGACGCCGGGCGGCGGCGAGATGAGGCAGCAGGAGCAGGCGTACTGGCTGGTCAACGCCGGCCTGCTGATGGTCTGCGCGGCCGTCCTGGCGGTCTGTGTGACCCGGACGCACCGGCTGCGTCCCTGGGACGGTCTGCTGGTCGCGCTCGCGCCCTCGGTCGCGCTCACCGCCACGATCAACTGGGACATACTGGCCGTCGCGCTGACCGCCGCCGCCGTTCTGATGTGGTCGCGGGGCCGGCCGCTGGCCTTCGGGATTCTGCTGGGCCTCGCCACCGCCGCGAAGTTCTACCCGATACTGCTCCTCTGCCCGCTGCTGCTGCTCTGCTGGCGTGCCGGGAAGTGGCGGGCGTACGGGGCGGCGGTGCTCGGCGCGTGCGGCGCGTGGCTGGTGGTGAACCTGCCCGTGATGCTGCTCGCGCCGGAGGGGTGGAAGCAGTTCTACCTCTTCAGCCGGGACCGGAACGTCGACTTCGGCTCGATCTGGCTGCTGATCAGCCAGCGGACCGGTGACGTGATCACGCCGGGGCGGGCGAACCTGTACGCGCTGCTGCTGATGGGGGCGGCGGTGGCCGGACTCGCGTTCCTGACGTTGACGGCGCCCCGCAGGCCCCGCTTCGCCCAGCTGGCCTTCCTGATCGTCGCCGCGTTCGTACTGACCAACAAGGTGTACTCGCCGCAGTACGTCCTGTGGCTGGTCCCGCTCGCCGCGCTCGCCCGGCCCCGCTGGCGCGACTTCCTGGTCTGGCAGGGCTGCGAGGTCATGTACTTCGTCGGCATCTGGATGTACCTGGCCTTCACCACCAGCGGCAACAAGCAGGGCCTTCCGGTGGACGGCTACCAGTTCGCGATCGTCCTCCACCTGCTCGGCACGCTGTACCTGTGCGCGATGGTCGTACGGGACATCCTGGCGCCCGAGAAGGACCCGGTCCGGCAGGACGGCGCGGACGACCCCTCGGGCGGCGTCCTGGACGGCGCCGAGGACGTCTTCGCGGCGGGCAGGGCAGCCCATCCGGCCCGGCACGCCGCCCCGGCCGTGGAGGAGGGCCGGCGGGTGCGCTGGGGCACCGCGGACGAGCCCGGCCACCCGTGGGGCGCGCCCGAGACCGACTGACCGAGAAAGCACTCACCCCCGGGAGCGGGACTCCCGGGGGTGAGTGCTTTCTCGCGTGCTCTCTCGGTCGGCTCAGCGCTCGACGAGCCGGTCGAACTGCGTCGTGGTGTGGCGCAGATGCGCCACGAGTTCGTCGCCCACGCGGGGCTCCTGGGCGTCGGCCGGCACGAACAGGATCGACACCTGCATGTGCGGCGGCTCGGCGAACCAGCGCTGCTTCCCGGCCCAGACGAAGGGCGAGAGGTTGCGGTTGACGGTGGCGAGGCCCGCGCGCGCGACGCCCTTGGCGCGCGGCATGACGCCGTGCATCGCCTTCGGGGCCTCCAGGCCCACGCCGTGCGAGGTGCCGCCGGCGACGACGACCAGCCAGCCGTCCGAGGCGGCCTTCTGCTGGCGGTAGCCGAACCGGTCGCCCTTGGCGACCCGGGTCACGTCGAGGACGGCGCCCCGGTACTCCGTGGCGTCGTGGTCGCCCAGCCACAGCCGGGTGCCGATGCGGGCGCGGAAGCGGGTCTGCGGGAACTGCTGCTGGAGCCGGGCCTGCTCCTCGGCCCGCAGGTGGCTGACGAACATGGTGTGCAGCGGCAGCCGGGCGTTCCGCAGGCGGTCCATCCAGGTGATGACCTCCTCGACCGCGTCGGTGCCGTCCGGGCGGTCCAGGGGCAGGTGGAGGGCGAAGCCCTCCAGGCGGACGTCCTCGATGGCGGCGTGGAGCTGCTGGAGCTCCTCCTCGCGCACGCCGTGGCGCTTCATCGAGCTCATGCACTCGATCACGACGCGGGCGCCCACCAGGGCGTGGACGCCGTCCACGGACGACACGGAACGGATCACCCGGTCGGGCAGCGGAACCGGTTCCTCACCCCGGCGGAAGGGGGTGAGGACCAGCAGGTCGCCACCGAACCAGTCCTTGATCTTCGCGGCCTCGTACGTGGTGCCGACGGCGAGCATGTCGGCGCCGAACCGGGCCGCCTCGTCCGCGAGGCGCTCGTGGCCGAAGCCGTACCCGTTGCCCTTGCACACCGGGATGAGACCGGGGAACTGGTCGATCACGGTCTTCTGGTGCGCCCGCCAGCGAGCGGTGTCGACGTAGAGGGAGAGCGCCATGGCCGGCCCGGAACCTTTCTGACGGCAGCGGTGAATCAAAGGTGTGTACGAGACTACGAAGCCTACGGAACGGTCAGCGGCGCGACATGTAGATGTCGAGCGCCTTGTGCAGCAGCTTGTTCAGCGGGAAGTCCCACTCGCCGACGTACTCGACGGCCTCGCCGCCCGTGCCCACCTTGAACTGGATGAGGCCGAACAGGTGGTCCGTCTCGTCGAGCGAGTCCGAGATGCCCCGCAGGTCGTAGACGGTGGCGCCCATGGCGTACGCGTCGCGCAGCATCCGCCACTGCATCGCGTTCGAGGGCCGGACCTCGCGGCCGATGTTGTCGGAGGCGCCGTAGGAGTACCAGACGTGCCCGCCGACCACGAGCATGGTCGCGGCGGAGAGGTTCACCCCGTTGTGGCGGGCGAAGTAGAGCCGCATGCGGTTGGGGTCCTCGTTGTTGAGGACGGTCCACATGCGCTGGAAGTACGAGAGCGGGCGCGGCCGGAAGTGGTCGCGGACGGCCGTGATCTCGTACAGCCGCTGCCACTCGGCCAGGTCCTCGTAGCCGCCCTGGACGACCTCGACACCGGCCTTCTCGGCCTTCTTGATGTTGCGGCGCCACAGCTGGTTGAAGCCCTTGAGGACGTCGTCGAGCGAGCGGTTCGCGAGCGGGACCTGGAAGACGTAGCGGGGCTGCACGTCGCCGAAGCCGGCGCCGCCGTCCTCGCCCTGCTGCCAGCCCATCTTCCGCAGCCGGTCCGCGACCTCGAAGGCGCGCGGCTCGATGTGGGTGGCCTCGATGTCCTTGAGGCGCTTGACGTCCGGGTCCTGGATGCCGGCCTTGATGGCGGTGGAGTCCCAGCGGCGGATGACCACCGGCGGGCCCATCTTCACCGAGAAGGCGCCCTGGTGCTTGAGGTGCGCCAGCATCGGCTGCAGCCAGTCGTCCAGGTTCGGCGCGTACCAGTTGATGACCGGGCCCTCGGGCAGGTACGCGAGGTAGCGCTTGATCTTCGGGAGCTGGCGGTACAGCACCAGGCCGGCGCCGACGAGCTCGCCGGACTTGTCGAACCAGCCGAGGTTCTCCGAGCGCCACTCGGTCTTCACATCAGCCCATGCCGGGACCTGGCAGTGACTCGCGGCGGGCTGGCTCTGGATGAATGCCAGATGCTGCTCACGGCTGATGGTCCTCAGGGTCAGGCTCATGCGGGGCGCTCCTCGGCAGGTGTGTCCCCATCGGTCAGGGGCTCCGGCTCTCGCGCCGAAGCCTACTGTGACCTTGGAGCGCCCCGAATGGGTGTGTGTGCACCGACGTGCCGCCGGGCTCAGCTGATGACGCCGCCGAAGAGGCCTCCGTGCGCCATTCCGAGGTAGAAGCCGACCGCGGAGGCGCCCAGTCCGAGGATCATCAGGAAGCGCTCGCGGGTCGTCACGGAGATGAACTGGCCGTAGGCGCCCGTCAGGATGCCGATCAGGCCTGACCACGAACTCAGCAGGTGCAGGTTGTAGAACTGCGCGGTGGTGAACGAGACGATCCCCAGCACCAGGGTCACCACCATCAGGGTGTCCTGGAGCGGATGGGGTTTGCCGTCGGTCGCGAAGAGAGAGTGGCCGGGGTCGGGTCGCATTGCCTGTGCCATGGGGCACCTCCTGGCGTGGCTGCCGGAAGGCGGCGCATCGTAGCGCCGCCGACATCCGTTGTGTACAGATTGCGTCCCCTTCCCGGAGGATTTCAACCGCAAGCCGATGTGCGGGTACTCTGTACAGCTGCGCCGGTGTCTGCCCAGGTCCCTCCGGGATCCCCGACAGCGCTCCTCGCTCGCCGAGGGGGACTGTCAGTGGTGGCGGATACCGTTGCTTACGCATCACGACCCTCCTGCCACGGAACGACCGTGGCCGCTGAGTCCAAAGGAGGTGGGTTCCACATGCGTCACTACGAGGTGATGGTCATCCTCGACCCCGATCTCGAGGAGCGCGCTGTCTCCCCGCTGATCGAGAACTTCCTCTCCGTCGTCCGTGAGGGCAACGGAAAGGTCGAGAAGGTCGACACCTGGGGCCGTCGTCGTCTCGCCTACGAGATCAAGAAGAAGCCCGAGGGCATCTACTCGGTCATCGACCTGCAGGCCGAGCCTGCGGTCGTCAAGGAGCTCGACCGCCAGCTCAACCTGAACGAGTCGGTCCTCCGGACCAAGGTCCTCCGTCCCGAGACCCACTGAGCATCTAGCTCAGAGGTCATCGGGTTCGAGTAGCAACACAGCAGCCAGAAGCAAACCCGCCGAGAGGTTCCCCCATGGCAGGCGAGACCGTCATCACGGTCGTCGGCAATCTTGTCGACGACCCCGAGCTGCGCTTCACCCCGTCCGGTGCGGCGGTCGCGAAGTTCCGTATCGCGTCCACCCCCCGCACCTTCGACCGTCAGACCAATGAGTGGAAGGACGGCGAGAGCCTCTTCCTGACCTGCTCGGTCTGGCGTCAGGCGGCGGAGAACGTCGCCGAGTCGCTCCAGCGAGGCATGCGCGTCGTCGTGCAGGGCCGGCTGAAGCAGCGGTCCTACGAGGACCGTGAGGGCGTCAAGCGCACGGTCTACGAGCTGGACGTCGAGGAAGTCGGCCCCAGCCTCAAGAACGCCACGGCCAAGGTCACCAAGACCACCGGTCGCGGCGGCCAGGGTGGATACGGCGGCGGCGGCCAGCAGGGCGGCGGCGGTGGCGGCTGGGGTGGAAACTCCGGCGGTCCCCAGCAGGGTGGCGGCGGTGCTCCCGCCGACGACCCGTGGGCGACCGGCAGCCCCTCCGGCGGCGGCCAGCAGGGCGGCGGCGGTGGCGGCTGGGGTGGAAACTCCGGCGGCGGCTACTCGGACGAGCCCCCCTTCTAGGGCACGCCCTGGAAGCAGCTCGTACCCCCACTTCTTGATCACACAGGAGAAACACCATGGCGAAGCCGCCTGTGCGCAAGCCTAAGAAGAAGGTCTGCGCGTTCTGCAAGGACAAGACCGCGTACGTGGACTACAAGGACACGAACATGCTGCGGAAGTTCATTTCCGACCGCGGCAAGATCCGTGCCCGCCGCGTGACCGGCAACTGCACGCAGCACCAGCGTGACGTCGCCACGGCCGTCAAGAACAGCCGTGAGATGGCGCTGCTGCCCTACACGTCCACCGCGCGATAAGGGAAGGGTGACCGAAAAATGAAGATCATCCTCACCCACGAGGTCTCCGGCCTCGGTGCCGCTGGCGACGTCGTCGACGTCAAGGACGGCTACGCTCGCAACTACCTGGTCCCGCGCGGTTTCGCGATCCGCTGGACCAAGGGTGGCGAGAAGGACGTGGCGCAGATCCGCCGCGCCCGCAAGATCCACGAGATCGCGACCATCGAGCAGGCCAACGAGATCAAGGCCCAGCTCGAGGGTACGAAGGTCCGCCTGGCCGTTCGCTCCGGCGACGCCGGCCGTCTCTTCGGCTCCGTGACCCCGGCCGACATCGCCTCGGCGATCAAGACCGCGGGTGGCCCCGACGTCGACAAGCGTCGCGTCGAGCTCGGTTCGCCGATCAAGACCCTGGGCTCGCACCAGGTGTCCGTGCGTCTGCACCCCGAGGTTGCCGCGAAGCTCGGCGTCGAGGTCGTCGCCGCGTAACGCTGCCCTTGGCAGTCTGCGCTCAGCAGTGAGGAAGGGCCGCACCCCCCGGGGTGCGGCCCTTCCGCTGTTCTCCTTCGCTGTTTCACGTGAAACAGCCCCTGTGTCAGCGGGTCGCGCCGGTGACGATCCAGCGGCCGGAGCGCATACGGAACCAGAGAGTTCCCATCCGGACCGCCATCATCAGGGTCATCGCCCACCAGAGCGCCGTGAGTCCGCCGCCGAGCGTCGGGACGAGGAGTGCGACCGGGGCGAAGACGGCCAGCGTGAGCAGCATGGCCCAAGCCAGATAGGGGCCGTCTCCCGCGCCCATGAGGACGCCGTCCAGGACGAAGACGACGCCGGAGATCGGCTGGGAGAGCGCGACGACCAGGAGTGCGGGGAGCAGGGTGTCCTGCACGGTGATGTCGTCCGTGAAGAGCGGCACGAACAGGGGCCGGGTGACGATGAGCAGTGCGCCCAGCACCACCCCGGAGACCGCGCCCCACTGGACCATGCGGCGGCAGACCTGTCGTGCGCCGTCGGCGTCGTCCGCGCCGAGGTAGCGGCCGATGATGGCCTGGCCGGCGATGGCGATCGCGTCGAGCGCGAACGCCGTCAGGCTCCACAGGGACAGGATGATCTGGTGGGCGGCGACCTCCGCGTCTCCCAGCCGGGCGGCGACGGCCGTGGCGATCATCAGGACCGCGCGGAGCGAGAGCGTACGGACCAGGAGGGGGACGCCGGCCTGGGCGGAGGCGCGAATGCCGGCCGGGTCCGGGCGGAGGGAGGCGCCGTGGCGGCGGGCGCCCCGTACGACCACGACGAGGTAGGCGGCGGCCATGCCGCACTGGGCGATGACCGTGCCCCAGGCGGAGCCGGCGATGCCCAGGCCGGCGCCGTAGACCAGGCCGATGTTGAGAGCGGCGTTGGTGGCGAAGCCGGCGATGGCCACGTAGAGCGGTGTACGGGTGTCCTGGAGGCCGCGCAGCACGCCGGTGGCGGCCAGGACCACCAGCATGGCGGGGATCCCGAGGCCGGAGATCCTGAGGTAGGTGACGGCGTAGGGGGCGGCGGTGTCCGAGGCCCCGAACACGTCGACGAGCCACGGTGCCGTGGGCAGGGTCAGCGCGACGACGGCGACGCCGAGGAGGAGTGCGAGCCAGATGCCGTCCATGCCCTGCCGAATGGCGGCCGGGAGATCGCCCGCGCCCACGCGCCGGGCGACGGCGGCCGTGGTGGCGTAGGCCAGGAAGACGAAGACGCTGACGGCGGTGGAGAGCAGGGCCGCGGCGATCGCGAGGCCCGCGAGCTGGGGTGTGCCGAGATGGCCGACGATGGCGCTGTCGACCATGAGGAAGAGCGGCTCGGCGACGAGAGCACCGAAGGCCGGCAGGGCGAGGGAGACGATCTCGCGGTCGTGCTGTCGGCGGACGGCCTTGGGGGTCGCGGGGGCCTGAGTCATGACCTCAATCTAATCTTCCACAGGTAAGAGATGCAATGCCCTACTGATCCTTACTTTTCGCTGGTGCGAGGCTTCGGGTGTGGGCCGTTTGTTCTGATCTTGGTCCGGGGGGAGAACTTTTTCTCCCCCACAGCCCGTGGATGGGAAACGTGCAGGTCAGATGCGTGGGGAGAGGGGCCTTATGAGTTTGTCCACATGGCTGTCCCCCGCTCCGTGCACAGGATCCGGCGAGTTCTCCACAGCATCTGGCCCTTCACCCACAGGGCCTGTGGATAACCAGATTGGCTGACGCCTCCCGCGGGCCTACCGTGGTCCGGCGCCCGACGCGCCAGAAGCGGTCGCAAAGCCACTCTTTGATCAAGGCCGTGGCGTAAGAAAGAGTGGCATGGCGAGGTCCGCGGAGCGGACGGGAGGAGGTGGCTTGGTGAGCGTTCCCGAGCCCATGGACGACCCTTGGGCCGACAGCGGACCGAGCGACCGGCTGCCCACCCGTACCCGAGGCGAAGGGCGCGGCCGTGGCCGCGGGCGGGACGACCAGCACGAGCGGGGCGGCGACGGTCCCTGGGACGGCGGCCTCTCCGGCTTCGAGCGCGTTCCCCCGCAGGATCTCGACGCCGAGCAGTCCGTCCTCGGCGGCATGCTGCTCTCCAAGGACGCCATCGCGGACGTCGTGGAGATCATCAAGGGCAACGACTTCTACAAGCCGGCCCACGAGACCGTCTACGCGGCGATCCTCGACCTCTACGCCAAGGGCGAGCCCGCCGACCCGATCACGGTCGGCGCGGAGCTCACCAAGCGCGGCGAGATCACCCGCGTCGGCGGCGCCTCGTACCTCCACACCCTGGTCCAGTCGGTACCGACCGCGGCCAACGCCTCGTACTACGCGGAGATCGTCCACGAGCGCGCGGTCCTGCGCCGTCTCGTGGAAGCCGGGACCAAGATCACGCAGATGGGGTACGCGGCCGACGGCGACGTCGACGAGATCGTGAACTCGGCCCAGGCCGAGATCTACGCGGTCACCGAGCAGCGCACCACCGAGGACTACCTGCCGCTCGGCGACATCATGGAGGGCGCCCTCGACGAGATCGAGGCGATCGGCTCCCGCAGCGGCGAGATGACCGGTGTGCCCACCGGCTTCACCGACCTCGACTCACTCACCAACGGACTGCACCCCGGCCAGATGATCATCATCGCGGCCCGTCCCGCCATGGGTAAGTCGACCCTCGCGCTGGACTTCGCCCGCGCGGCCTCCATCAAGCACAACCTGCCCAGCGTCATCTTCTCCCTCGAAATGGGCCGCAACGAGATCGCGATGCGTCTGCTCTCGGCCGAGGCCCGGGTCGCGCTCCACCACATGCGCTCCGGCACGATGACCGACGAGGACTGGACCCGGCTCGCCCGCCGGATGCCCGACGTCTCCCAGGCCCCGCTGTACATCGACGACTCCCCGAACCTGTCGATGATGGAGATCCGCGCGAAGTGCCGCCGGCTCAAGCAGCGCAACGGCCTCAAGCTCGTCATCATCGACTACCTGCAGCTGATGCAGTCCGGTGGTTCCAAGCGGCAGGAGAGCCGTCAGCAAGAGGTCTCCGACATGTCGCGAAACCTGAAGCTCCTCGCCAAGGAGCTGGAACTGCCGGTGATCGCGCTCTCCCAGCTGAACCGTGGTCCCGAGCAGCGCACCGACAAGAAGCCGATGGTCTCCGACCTCCGTGAGTCCGGCTCGATCGAGCAGGACGCCGACATGGTGATCCTGCTGCACCGCGAGGACGCCTACGAGAAGGA
Source organism: Streptomyces sp. NPDC002825 (assembly GCF_040295385.1). NCBI lineage: Bacteria > Bacillati > Actinomycetota > Actinomycetes > Kitasatosporales > Streptomycetaceae > Streptomyces > Streptomyces sp. NPDC002825. Next base: position 18,325 of record NZ_JBEOVH010000001.1, on the reverse strand, counting down.
GTCACCGCGCGCGGGCGAGGCCGACATCATCGTCGGCAAGCACCGTAACGGCCCGACGGCGACCATCACCGTGGCCTTCCAGGGCCACTACTCGCGCTTCGTGGACATGGCCCAGACCTGATCCGACCGGGAAGTCACGTGGCTCGGATCGCGTTGGATGGTGTCTATGACGACATCATTCGAAGCCTTGCTGCCCGGGACCGAGCGGTCGCTCCTCCACCGAGTCGCCGTCGCCCAGACCGAGGGGCGGACGCCTTCCTTCGTGGGGGCGGTGGTCCGTGACGGGGCGTTGGTGTGGAGCGGCTCGCGCAGCTGTGTGGACGGCCACGCGCCCGACGCGGACACGCAGTTCAGGATCGGGTCGATCACCAAGGTGTTCACTGCCGTGCTGGTGATGCGGCTGCGGGACGAGGGCCTCCTCGGCCTCGACGATCCGCTGGGGCGGCACCTCAAGGGAACGGCCGTCGGTGAGGTGACGATCGCTCAACTCCTCGCCCACACCGGAGGTCTGGCGGCCGAGACGCCCGGCGCGTGGTGGGAGAGGTCCTCCGCCGAGCTGCGGCCGGAGCTCTCCGACGTTCTGGGGGAGCAGCCCTTCCTCCAGTCGCCGGGCCGCCGCCACCACTACTCCAACCCCGGCTACACGCTGCTCGGTTCACTTGTCGAGGCGATCCGGGGAGTGACCTGGGAGGAGGCGCTGCGGCGCGAGATCCTGGAACCGCTCGGGATGAGCCGGACGACTCTGGATCCCGTCGCCCCCTGCGCGGGCGGCTGGGCCGTGCACCCCTGGGCCGACGTCATGATGCCCGAGCCGTCCGAGGACCTCGGCCTGATGGCGCCGGCCGGGCAGCTCTGGTCTACGGCCGCCGACCTCGCCCGCTTCGCCGCCTTCCTCGCGGCGGGGGACGAGCGGGTGCTCGCCCCGTCGTCCGTGGAGGAGATGCGGGCCCCGGCCTCCCCGGCCGGGGAAGGCGACTGGGAGGGGAGCTACGGGCTCGGCCTCCAGCTGCTGCGACGGGACGGCCGCACCCTGATCGGCCACACCGGCTCCCTGCCCGGCTTCGTCGCCTGCCTGTGGGTGAGCGTGGAAGACGGCCTTGCCGGGATCGCGCTCTCCAACGCCACCTCGGGCCCGCTGGCCGCGGCTGTGGCCGCCGATCTCGTACGGATCGTGGCGGAGGCGGAGCCGAGGATCCCGGAGCCGTGGCGGCCCCTTCCCGAGGCCGAGGTCGACGAGGAGCTGCTCTCCCTCACAGGGCCCTGGTACTGGGGCACATACGCCTACGGGCTTCGGCTCGGTCCCGAGCGGAGCGTCGTGCTCGAACCCCTGCGGGGCGTCGGGCGACGGGCCCGCTTCCGTGCGCTGCCCGAGGGCGGCTGGGTCGGGCTGAACGGCTACTACGCGGGGGAGACCCTCCGGGCGGTGCGGCGTGCCGACGGCAGCGTGAGCCATCTCGATCTCGGGTCGTTCGTCTTCACGCGGGAGCCCTACGATCCGGCGGACGCGGTCCCCGGCGGCGTGGACGAGGCGGGCTGGCGCGGTCTCTGAGCCGCGGAGAGTTCGGGTGTTTCACGTGAAACCGTCTGGTTTCACGTGAAACACGTCCTCAGAGGCTCTTCTTGAAGCCCACGTGGGAGGCCTCGAAGCCGAGGCGCTCGTAGAAGCGGTGGGCGTCGGTGCGGGTGACGTCCGAGGTCAGCTGGACGAGGCGGCAGTCCTGGCGCCCGGACTCCGCGACCGCCCACTCGATGAGCTGCGTTCCGAGGCCGCTGCCGCGCTCGTCGGCGTGGATGCGGACGCCCTCGATGATCGACCGGGTGGTGCCCCGGCGGGAGAGTCCCGGGATGACGGTCAGCTGGAGGGTGCCGACGACCTTGTCCTCGCGGACGGCCACGACCACGTGCTGGTTCGGGTCGTTCGCGAGGCGCTCGAATGCGGTGAGGTACGGGGCGAGGTCGTCGGGGGATTCACGCTGGGCGCCCAGCGGATCGTCGGCGAGCATCGCGACGATGGCCGGGAGGTCCTCCGCGGTGGCGGGGCGTATCTCAAGATCGCTCATGTCCCGGAGCGTACGCGTGCCTGGGTCACACAGGGGCGCAGCGTGCGCGTGGCCGTGTCACACGGCGGCGCCCACGCCCTCCACGCCCACGCCCTCCACGACCCGGACGAGGGCCGCCAGCTCCGGGTTCTTGGCGGCTTCGTCGAGGGCCTCGCGCAGGGCGCTGTCGTTGGTGGGGCGAGCCTCCTCAAGGAGCTTCATGCCGGCATCGGTGACATCGGTGTAGATGCCGCGCCGGTCGGTGGCGCAGAGGTACCGGGTGAGCAGACCACGGTCTTCCAGCCGGGTGACGAGCCGGGTGGTGGCGCTCTGGCTGAGCACGACGGCGTCGGCGACCTGCTTCATCTGAAGGTGGCCGCCGGGGCCGCTGTGCTGACGGCTGAGGACGTCGAGCAGCGAGTACTCCCGCACGCTCAGACCGTGCCCGGACTCCAGGGCGCGCTCGATGTGCGCCTCGATCCTGCCGTGCAGCAGGGAGAGGGCGCACCAGCGCTGGGACAGCGCGGTGAGTGCGGGGTCCGTGGCGGTCATGGTCTCTCCTCGGTCTGTCACGGCGCCGGGGCGGCTCACGATCCAGGGTAGAGGAAGCAACGCAATTATGGGCGTCTGCAAGTAAACCTATCCGGCGGCGACCGTCAGGGGTGCGTAGCGCCGTCGCCAGTCGCCGGGGAGGTCGGGCAGGGAGCGGATCATCACCGACGTGGTGGTGATCGTGTCAATGCCGTTCTCCTTCGCCCAGCCGAGCAGGGAGGTGTGGCGTACGTCGATGTCGGTGCGCAGCGGCCGGTCGGTGGCGGCCGCGAGGGAGGCGATCAGAGCCTTGGCCGTACCGGGGTCCCGGGCGATCAGAGGACCGATGACATGGGTGTCCATGTTGGGCCAGGCGGCCGCGAAGCCGGTGATCTCGCCGTCCTCTTCCGCGACCCGGAGGTGGTCAGCGAAGGCCGGGAGGCGGGCGAGGAGGTGGGTGCGGTCGAGACCGAAGACCTCGTGGTCCAGGCGCAGGACGGCCGGGAGGTCCTCCGCCGTCGCCGGGCGGACCGGGATGTCCGGGGCGGGTGCGGTGAAGGTGAAGTGCCCCCGCACCATCTCCGAGCGGCTCGTCTCGATGAAGCCCAGCTGCTCGTACAGGGGCTGACCGTTGGCCGTGGCGTACAGCGTGAGCGGGGTGTCCCCGGCCTCCGCGAGGACGTGCTGCATGAGCCGGCGTCCCACGCCCTGGCGTGCGTACCGCTCGGCGACGAGCACCATGCCGATGGCGGCGAGCCCGGGTCCGTACGAGGTGACCACGCAGCAGGCGGCGAGGCCGGGGCCGTCGGGGTCGTCGATGCCGTAGCCGGTGCCGGCGGTGAGCAGCAGTCCCCACTTGTGTTCCTCGCGTAGCCATCCCCGGTTCTCGGAGAGGTCGGAGCAGGCGAGGAGGTCCTTCGAGGTGAGGCGCCGGATCGGGAGCTGAGCGAGGGGAGCGGGGGAAAGCGGCATGCCTTTCAGGCTGTCCCACGCGATGATCTGTCGTCCACCGCTTTAACGGATCCGGGCGCGACCCCACCGGCCGCTCGCCGACGACCCACGGGCTGCCCCCCGCCGACCCACCTGCCGATCCACAACGACCCGCTGGCCGGATACGCGCTGACCCCTCTGGCCGATATACCGAGGAGTCGTTGCTTCCGTCCCCTGGCACACGGACGATGTTTCACGTGAAACCCCGAGACCCCCGCGCCCGACGACTGCATCTCTTCGACCTCGACGGCACCCTGATCCGGGGTTCGGCCGCTGCTGTGGAGATCTCCAGGCAACTGGGTCTGGTGGAGGAGATCACCGCGCTGGAAGAGGGGTTCTTGCGGGGGATGACGCCGGACGAGTTCGCCGTCCAAGCCCATGCGCTCTGGTCCGCGCTCACCCCCGAGCAGGTCGGGGCGGCCTTCGAAGGGGCGCCCTGGCTCGTGGGCATCCGCGAGGTCTGGGCCGACATCCGGGCCCAGGGGGACCGCTGCGCGGTCATCTCGCTCTCGCCCGACTTCTTCGTCGAGCGACTTCTCGACTGGGGTGTCGACACGACCCACGGTTCGCTCTGGCCGGCGGTCCCCTTCACGGAGCCGATCCACCGGCCGGGCATTCTCGACGCCGGAGCGAAGGTGCGCATCGCGCGGGAGCTCTGCGCGGGGTACGGAGTGGACCCGGCCGACTGCGTCGCGTACGGGGACTCGATGTCGGACGCGGAGCTCTTCGCGATCGTGCCGGAGACCGTGGCGGTCAACGCGGACCACCATCTGGCCGGGCTGTCCCGACACAGCTACTCCGGAGGGGACCTGCGCGAGGCCTACGCCCTGGTCCGAAACAGCGCAGCCTAACCAGAAACCCGGGCCTATGGCCCGAGAATGCCACTTTCTGCCCGAAGCGCCGGTGGCAAGCCCCATGCTGCGATCAGGAAGCCGGCCAGCGCGAGGCGAGGCAGATGATGGATGCTCCGACCACCACGACGGACGAACGGGAGTCCCCGACGGCGGACGGGAAGGAACCCCGGATATCCGAGGGAGCCTCCGCCGACGCCGCGCTCGTCCGACGCACCCTGGCGGAGATCGCACCGGTCGCCGATCGGGTGACCTCGTACTTCTACGCCCTGCTCTTCATCCACCACCCCGAGCTGCGCGAGATGTTCCCCGCTGCCATGGACACCCAGCGGGACCGGCTTCTGAAGGCTCTGCTGACGGCGGCCGAGCACATGGACGACACCCCGGTCCTCACCGCGTACCTGGAGAACCTCGGCAGGGGACACCGGAAGTACGGAACCCAGGCCGCCCACTATCCGGCCGTCGGCGAGGCCCTCATCGGCGCTCTCGTGCGGTACGCGGAGAAGACCTGGGACGAGGAGACAGAGGCCGCCTGGGTCCGCACGTACACGACGATCTCCCAGATCATGATCGACGCGGCTGCGGAGAACGAGCGGACCGCCCCCGCCTGGTGGCAGGCCGAGGTGGTCTCCCACGACCTGCGCACCCCGGACATCGCCGTCGTCACGCTCAGGCCCGACCAGCCCTACCCCTTCCTCGCCGGGCAGTACACGACGCTGGAGACCCCGTGGTGGCCGCGGATATGGCGCCACTACTCCTTCGCCTCCGCACCCCGGCCGGACGGGCTGCTCTCGCTCCACGTCAAGGCCGTCCCGGCCGGTTGGGTGTCCAACGCGCTGGTCCACCGGGCACGCCCCGGGGACGTGCTGCGGCTGGGCCCGCCGGCCGGCTCCATGACGGTCGACCACTCCACCGACACGGCCCTGCTCTGCATGGGCGGCGGCACCGGGATAGCGCCGATCAAGGCGCTGGTCGAGGACATCGCCGAGCACGGCGACCGGCGCCCGGTCGACGTCTTCTACGGGGCGCGCAGCGGACACGACCTCTACGACATCGACACCATGATGCGGCTGCAGAAGACCTTCCCCTGGCTCTCCGTCCACGCGGTCACCGAGGAGCAGGGGCGGCTGCCGGACGCGGTCTGCCGCTACGGCCCGTGGAACGAACGCGACGCCTATCTCTCGGGCCCGATCGACATGGTCCGCCGCGGGGTGGACGCCCTGCGCGGAGCCGGGGTCCCCTCGGACCGCATCCGCCATGACTTCCTGGCGGAGCTCGCCTCCGCGGGCGTGAGCTAGGGCCTGTCTGACAATTCCCGCCGGGTCTGGCCCGCCCGGCACGCACGCTCGCCGATCGCACGCACCGGACGACCCGGCCTGATCCGGCGCGCATTGTCAGACAGGCCCTAGCCCAGGTCGGGGGCGTGCATCGCGCGGACGCCCTCGATGTTGCCGTCGAGGTAGTGGCGCAGGGAGAGCGGGACGAGGTGCACGGCGGCGATGCCGACCCGGGTGAACGGCACCCGGACGATCTCGTACTCGCCGACCGGTTCCTCGACCTCGGGGCCGTGCCGCAGGGATGGGTCCATGGAGCCGAGCCTGCACACGAAGAAGTGCTGGACCTTCACCCCGGAGACCCCGCCGTCGACGATGTGCTCGACGGTGTCGACGAAGCAGGGCACCACATCGGTGATCTTGGCCCCGAGCTCTTCGAGTACTTCGCGGTGCAGGGCCTCGACAACGGTGGCGTCGGTGGGCTCCACGCCGCCGCCGGGCGTGACCCAGTACGGATCCATCCCGGGCTTGGTCCTCTTGATGAGGATCAGGTCATCCCCGTCGAGCAGGATGGCGCGTGCGGTGCGCTTGATCACGGGCCGTTCGGTCATGGGAAGAAAATGGCCCGTCCGAGGTGTCCTGAAACTCACCAGTTCCCGGCGGCGCGCAGCAGCTCCTCATGGGCCCCCGCGAGGGGGGTGAGCGCGAGCGTCCCCGTCCGCGCGACGAGGAAGTACGTCCGGAGCGGAGGGATCGGGGGATCGAGCAGCGCCACGAGCAGGCCCCGCCGCAGGGCGTCCTCACAGAGGTAGCGGGGCAGGACGGCCAAGCCGGCACCGGAGGCGGCCGAGTCCCGCACGGCCCGCAGGTCAGGGGCGATGACGGTGGCGGCGGCCGCCGGTTTGGTCTCGAAGACACTCGCCCAGTAGCGGGAGACGAAGGGCAGGGACTCGTGGACCTCGACCACCGGCAGCTGTTCCAGGACCACCGCCCCCTCGCTCAGGAGCACCTCGGGGGAGAGCCGGGCGGCCCAGCGCGGGGCCGCGACCAGGACGTGCTCCTCGTCGCAGAGCGGGGTGGAGACGAGCAGACCGCCACGCGGGCGGGCGGTGGCGATGGCCAGATCGTGATGGCCCGCGGCGAGTCCGTCGAGGATCTCCTCGGTGGTGCCGGGGAAGGAGGCCCGCACGGCGAGCCCCTGCTCGACCAGCGGGGTGAGGGCGGGCAGTGCACGGAGTGCGGTGAACTCCGGTGGCCCGGCGAGATGGAGGGTGCGGACCGCGCTCTCCTCGTCGAGCCCGGTCCCGGCGATCGCGACGAGGGCGTCCAGATGGGGTGCCGCTCGGTGAGCCAGTTCGTCGCCGATGGTCGTCGGGGTGACTCCGCGCGCCTGTCTGAGGAAGAGCGGCCGGCCCAGCTGTCGTTCCAGGGTCCGGATCTGGCTGGTGACGGCGGGCTGGGACAGGCCGAGGAGCGCGGCCGCGCGGGTGAAGGAGCCGGCCCGGTGCACCGTGACGAACGTGCGCAGCAAGGCCAGATCCATCTCCGCCCCCTCCCGGCCGTGCGGCCGTTCGACTCAGGCGGTCGGCTGACTGCGCCTCAGGACCGTCCAACTATAAATAAGTCGATAGGTCGCTGTCGCTACCGTGATTGGACACTGACGCACAGTCAACTAGCCTTGTTCAGGCGGTCTCCGCGCGTGGAACCGAGGGCGTTCCGAGCCATGAGGGGGGAGGCTCGGAGCGCCTTCGGTCCGTGCCCCCGACCCGTGATCAGCCCGCGCTTCCGGCCTCGTCGAGGGCGCGCAGCACATCGGCGATCAGGTCCTCCGGGTCCTCGGCTCCGACCGAGAAGCGGATGAAGCCCTCCGCGACCGCGTCCCCGCCCCAGCGCCCGCGCCGCTCCGCCGTGGAGCGCACCCCGCCGAAACTGGTGGCGTCGTCCACGAGCCGCAGCTCCTCCAGGAACCGCTCGGCGCGCTTCCGGTCCGCCAGCTCGAAGGAGACCACGGGGCCGAAGCGCCGCATCTGCCGTGCGGCCACCGCGTGCGAGGGGTCGTCGGGCAGGCCCGGGTAGCGAAGCCCGGTGACGTCCGCGCGTCCGGCGAGCGTTTCCGCCAGGGCCAGCGCGGTGGAGCACTGCCGGTCGATCCGCAGCTGGAGCGTGGCGAGCGACCGGTGGGCGAGCCAGGCCTCCATGGGACCGGGGATGGCGCCGACGATCTTGCGCCAGCGTCGTACCTCCGCCGCCAGCCGGGGATCCCGGCAGCTCACATGGCCGAGCAGGATGTCGCCGTGCCCGGTCATGCCCTTGGTGTCGCTGGCCACGGAGAAGTCCGCGCCCAGGGCGAGCGGGCGCTGGCCGAGCGGCGTGGCGAGGGTGTTGTCGACGGCGACGAGCGCCCCGGCCGCGTGCGCCTCCCGCACCAGACGGCGGATGTCGCAGACGTCGAGACCGGGATTGGAGGGGGTCTCGATCCACAGCAGCCGGGCCCCGTCCAGTACGGACAGCTGGGCGTCGCCGCCGGTCGGCGCGGTGCGGACCTCGACGCCGTACGCCCGCAGCTGCTCGTGCAGCAGGGGCAGGGCCTGGTAGCCGTCGGACGGCAGCACCACCGCGTCGCCGGACTTCAGCTGGGAGAGCAGGACGGCGGAGATCGCGGCCATGCCGGAGGCGAAGACCAGTGTTTCCACGCCCTCCTCCCCCGGCGCCTCGAGCTCGCCGATCGCCCGCTCCAGATGCGTCCAGGTCGGGTTCTCGTCACGGCCGTAGGTGTACGGGCCGGTCGGCTCGCCCGGCAGATGGAAGTGGGCCGCGAAGACCGGCCCCGGCAGGGTCGGTTCGTACTTCACGGGCTCGGGCAGCCCCGCCCGTACCGCTCTGGTGCCGTCGCCGAGTTCCTCGTGCGTCACGGTGTCCGTTCCTCCAGTTCCGTGCGTACGGCCGCGAGCAGTCCTTCGCTCGCGGCCTCCACCATCTCCAGACACTCCTCGAACTCCGCGCGGCCCCCGTAGTAGGGGTCGGGGACGTCGAGTCCGGATCCCGCGGCAGGGTCGTAGGAGCGCAGGAGCCGTATCCGCGCCGCCTCCTCGGGGGTGCGGGCCAGCCGCCGCAGCTCGCGCAAATGCCCTTCGTCCAGGGCGATGACCAGGTCGAGGGCGGGGAACCACGAGGAACGGAACTGCCGTGCGATGTGCGCGGAGGTGTATCCGTTCTCGTCGAGCACTGCGACCGTGCGCGGATCGGCTCCGTCGCCCTCGTGCCAGCCTCCGGTGCCCGCGCTGTCGATCACCACCAGCTCGCCGAGGCCGGCCTCCTCCACCCGACGGCGGAAGACGTGCTCGGCCATCGGCGAGCGGCAGATGTTGCCCGTGCAGACGAAGCAGACGCGGTAGGTCATGGATTCCACTCAGTCGCCGTCGGGGAGCACGACGTTCAGCGCCCAGGAGACGACGGAGATGATCAGGCCGCCGAGGACGGCGGTCCAGAAGCCCTCCACGTGGAAGCTGAGGTCGAGCTGGTCGGCCAGCCAGGACGTGAGGAGCAGCATCAGGGCGTTGACCACCAGGGTGATCAGGCCGAGGGTCAGGATGAAGAGGGGAAGCGTCAGCAGCTTGACGATGGGCTTCACCAGGAAGTTCACCAGACCGAAGACCAGGGCGACGAGAATGAGCGTCCAGGCCTTCTTGGCGGTGCTGTCGCCGGTCAGGGTGATGTCCTGGAGCAGCCAGATGGCGACTCCGAGGGCGCCCGCGTTCGCGAGCGTCTTGACTACGAAATTCTTCATGTGTCTGATCGTGGCAGACGTGATCGGGCCGAGGGCAGGGGCGAGCAGGCGATGAAGGCATTCCGGCTGGACGAACTGGAGGCGGAGCGCGCCGCGAACAAGGGTGCGTACCTCCAGTTCCTGCGCGAGCGGAACATGTCGGTGGGCCTGTACGCGCTGGACGCCGGGGAGCTCGACCCGCAGCAGCCGCACGGCCAGGACGAGGTGTACTTCGTGGTCAGCGGCCGGGCGGCGATCACGGTCGGGACGGAGACGACGCAGGTGGCGCGGGGCAGTGTGGTCTATGTGCCGGCCGGGGTGGAGCACAGGTTCCACCACATCAGCGAGGACCTGCGGGTCATGGTGGTCTTCTCCCCGCCGGAGAGCTGAGCCGGACCCGGAGGCCGAGGGGCCTGGGAGACCCTGAGCCCCTAGGGGTCGGATCAGGGGAGAGCGGGGGCCGCAGGGCCCCCACGGGCTTCCTCCCGCCCCTAGCCTTGAGAGTGTTCGGGCGCGGAGTGCGCCGAGCGGTTCTTCGAGAGCGAGGTAGGGACGATGGCCGTACGGGAGATTCTCGCGGGGATGCCCTGGTGGGTGAAGTGGGTCGCGATACCCCTTCTCGCCCTGTTCGTCTTCGGCGGGCTGATCACCAGCGTCCTGACCTTCGTGGTCGCCGTGCTCTTCAAGGTGCTGCTCTTCGTGGCGCTCGTCGCCGGACTCGTCTACGTCGTGCGCAAGTTCAGCTCCTCCGCACGGTCGCGCGGGGACTGGTAGCACAAGCTACTGATCAGTATGAAGGCGATGGAGGGCATTAGCCCGCGCGAGGGAACGCGCCGGGCTAATCAGGGTATGGGCCCAGGGCCTGCCACTAGAGTGGAATCCCTCCGCCGCGTTGGGGACTACAGGCGTAGACCTCGGTACTGACCAGCGGTTTCCAAGGCCCGGCGGGCGCGCGGGGGCGGCCCCCGCGGGCGGGTGCACTGCATCCGTTGTCACGCCTGGGGGTGACCTTTGGCCACGGCTACGCAGACGGCTGCGCCTACCCTGATCGGCTCGGTGCAGCGAGCGCTGAGGCTCCTGGAGGCCGTTGCCTCCCATGCGGAGGGCGCCCCGGCCAAACAGCTCGCCCGCGAGACGGGCCTTCCGCTTCCCACCACGTACCACCTGCTCCGCACCCTGACGCACGAGGGCTATCTGCTCCGCGACAAGGGTGTGTTCGTCCTAGGCGACGCCGCCGTCCGACTGGCCGGCGGCGGAGATGTGCAGAATCGTCGCATCAAGATCGAAGACTCCCTGGCCCACTGGCGGGACGAGATCGGCGTGCCCATCTACTTCGCCCTCTACCGCGAGGGGGAGATCGAGCTCGTCGCCGTCGCCGACACTCCCAACGCCCCCGCGGTGGAGGAGTGGGCGGACTTCCGCGAGACCGCGCACGCCCACGCGATCGGGCAGTGCCTCCTCAGTCAACTCGATCTGAAATCTCGTCAAGACCACCTCGACCGCCACCCGGTGGAAGCCATCACTCCGTACACGGTGCGTAACCAGCGCGTCTTTTTGGAGCGTTTGGGCAGTTTGGACCGAATGGAACCCGTGGTGGAGCGTCAGGAATATGCGCTCGGCACGGTCTGTGCCGCCATCCCCATCACTGCGGGTTCCACGGCGGCCACGATGGCGATTTCCCTCCCCCTTCACCAGGAAGAACGGTTGCTCCCAGCAGTCGAGCGGCTACGTACCGAGATCGGAAAGCTCTTCGGCTCGCTCGCGTTCTCTATCAGTATCTGAAAAATCACTCCTTGTGATCTGCTAGCGCGTACAGCACGATTGCGTCAAGAGGGCCACGGGGGATCATTCCTGGCCGTTTCGGTCACAGCTTTCAGCAGCTGTGTTTACACAACTGCTTCATCTACTGCGGGGTACACGATGCGAGAGTCCGTTCAGGCCGAGGTCCTGATGAGCTTCCTCGTCTCCGAGGAGCTCTCCTTCAAGATCCCGGTCGAACTCCGGTATGAGACCCGGGATCCCTACGCGGTGCGGATGACCTTCCACCTCCCCGGAGACGCACCCGTGACCTGGGCGTTCGGACGGGAACTGCTGCTCGACGGGATCAACCGGCCGAGCGGGGACGGGGATGTGCACATCGCTCCGACGGATCCGGAGGGACTCTCGGACGTCTCCATCCGGCTCCAGGTGGGCGGCGATCGCGCGCTCTTCCGGGCCAGTGCGCCGCCACTGGTCGCCTTCCTCGACCGAACGGACAAACTGGTTCCACTTGGTCAGGAACGGACACTGGGCGACTTCGAGGACAACTTGGAGGCCGCACTGGGCCGGATTCTGGCCGAAGAGAACGCCGGGCCCGCCTGAGCGCGCGCCCGCTGAGCTGCTCGGTCCGAGCCGTCTCAGCCCCGTCGCCCCGCGTGAGCGCGATCGTTCGAGCCGGACCCTCCCCGAGCCGGGCCGGCCCGAGCCCTCGCCACGTAAGCCTCACTCGCCACGTACGCATCACTCAGCAGATACAGCTCACTTGGCGCGGCGGCGCCGCCCTCCCCGCGCCGCCGCGAGCTTCGCGCCTCCGGACGCCGGCCGGTCGGCGGAGACGACCAGCGCCGCGAGCGCCGTGGTGACCGGCACGGACGCGACCAGACCGATCGACCCGACCAGCGTCCGGACGATCTCCTCCGCGACCAGCTCGCTGTTGGCCACCGTCCCCATGCTGCTCTGGGCGATGGAGAAGAGCAGCAGCAGTGGCAGGGCGGCACCCGCGTAGGCGAGCACCAGGGTGTTCACGACCGAGGCGATGTGGTCGCGGCCGATTCGGATCCCGGCCCGGTACAGCCCGCGCGGCCCCATCCCCGGATCGGCCTGGTGCAGCTCCCAGACGGCCGACGTCTGGGTCACCGTCACGTCGTCGAGCACACCCAGCGAACCGATGATGATCCCGGCCAGGAGCAGACCGGACATGTCGATCTCGGGATACAGGCCGTGGATCAGACCGGTGTAGTCGTCGGTGTTGCCGCTGAGCGCGGTCCAGCCGATGAAGAGCGAGCCGAGCAGACCGATCAGGAGCAGTGAGATCAGCGTGCCGAGCACGGCGACCGAGGTGCGGGCCGAGAGGCCGTGGCACATGTAGAGCGCGATCAGCATGATCGCGCTCGACCCGACCACCGCCACGACCAGCGGGTTCGACCCCTCCAGGATCGCCGGAAGGATGAAGTACGTCAGCACGAGGAAGCTCACGGCGAGCGCGATGAGCGCCATGACGCCCCGCATCCGGCCGACCAGCACGACCGCGACGGCGAAGATGCCGGCGAGCACCGCCAAGGGCAGCTTGCGGTTCACATCGGTCACCGAGTACTGCAGGTCGCGCGGGGCGTCGGGGGCGTACGCCACCACCACGCCCTGGCCCTCGTGCAGTTGACGCGGCGCGTCCGGCTGCACGATCTCGACGAACCTCCGCCCCTGGTCCGGGCCGCTGGTGACCTCGATCGTCGCCTTCTCGCACTGTCCCTGCTGGGCGTTGACCGCCTCGCGGCCCTCCGGGGTGGAGGTGTCGCCGGTCGGCGGGACCTGGGCGGCGTTCACGTCCTTGCAGTCGACGTGCTCGACGGAGACGACCTTCCCCTGCTGGGTCTGCCGGTCGAAGCCGACACCGGTGCGCTCGTGCGCCGGGGTGCCACCCGGCCAGAGGACCACGAGCCCCACGACGACCGCCGTGGCGAAGGGGATCAGGATCGCGGCGATGACTCTGCGCAGATGCCGAGAGACGGGAGCGGCGGGGCCGTGGCTGTGGGAATGCGAGTGCCCATGGCCATGAGGTTCGGGGGTCTGCTGGGGGAAAGTCACCGACCGATCATCGCAAGAACGGCGGGGGCCCACTGTTCAGCACGCCCGGGATGACGCTAGCGTGGTGGCACCTTTGCACACGCGGGAGCTCGGAGCACCGGGCTGAGAGGGCGCTGATCACCGTACGCACGTACGGGAGGAGGCTGCGCCGACCGCCGAACCTGTTACCGGGTAATGCCGGCGTAGGGAGATCGGTCTCATGACCATTCAGGATGCACGCACGCCTGCCTCCGACCAGAACCAGACCGACGGGCAGGAGCGCACGCCGGGCTGGCACAAGGGGTACGTCCAGGGCTCGCGCCCCGATCTTCGGGTGCCGGTCCGTCAGGTGCACCTCACCAACGGCAAGGACGTCACGCTGTACGACACGTCCGGCCCGTACACCGACCCCACCATCGACACCGACGTCCGCCGGGGCCTTCCGCCGCTGCGCGAGAACTGGATCATCGCGCGCGGTGACACCGAGGAGTACGCGGGCCGTCCGGTCCGCCCCGAGGACGACGGCATCAAGCACACCTCGCCGCGCGGCGGCGGGCTGAAGAACCTCGACGCCGTCTTCCCCGGCCGCCCCCGCCTGCCGCGCCGCGGCCGCACCGGCCAGGCCGTGACCCAGCTCGCGTACGCCCGCCGGGGGGAGATCACCCCGGAGATGGAGTACGTGGCGATCCGCGAGAACGTCTCCCCCGAGGTCGTACGGGAGGAGATCGCCGCGGGCCGCGCCGTGCTGCCGGCGAACGTGAACCACCCGGAGATCGAGCCGATGATCATCGGCAAGCGGTTCCTGGTGAAGGTCAACGCCAACATCGGCAACTCCGCCGTCACCTCCTCCATCGAGGAGGAGGTGGAGAAGATGACCTGGGCGACCAAGTGGGGCGCCGACACGGTCATGGACCTGTCCACCGGCCGCAACATCCACACCACCCGCGAGTGGGTGCTGCGCAACTCCCCCGTGCCGATCGGCACCGTGCCGCTCTACCAGGCCCTCGAGAAGGTCGACGGCAAGGCCGAGGAGCTGACCTGGGAGATCTACAAGGACACGGTCATCGAGCAGGCCGAGCAGGGCGTGGACTACATGACGGTGCACGCCGGCGTGCTCCTGCCGTACGTGCCGCTCACCGCCCGCCGCAAGACCGGCATCGTCTCGCGCGGCGGCTCGATCATGGCCGCCTGGTGCCTGGCGCACCACAAGGAGAACTTCCTCTACACGAACTTCGAGGAGCTCTGCGAGATCCTGGCGGCGTACGACGTCACGTACTCGCTCGGCGACGGCCTGCGCCCCGGCTCGATCGCGGACGCCAACGACGAGGCCCAGTTCGCGGAGCTGCGGACGCTCGGCGAGCTGAACACCATCGCCAAGCGGCACAACGTGCAGACGATGATCGAGGGCCCCGGGCACGTCCCGATGCACAAGATCAAGGAGAACATCGACCTCCAGCAGGAGATCTGCGAGGAGGCGCCGTTCTACACGCTCGGCCCGCTGACCACGGACGTCGCCCCGGCGTACGACCACATCACCTCGGGCATCGGCGCGGCGATGATCGCCTGGTGGGGCACGGCGATGCTCTGCTACGTCACGCCCAAGGAGCACCTGGGCCTGCCGAACCGCGACGACGTGAAGACCGGCGTCATCACGTACAAGATCGCGGCTCACGCGGCGGACCTGGCCAAGGGCCACCCGGGCGCGCAGGAGTGGGACGACGCACTGTCGGACGCGCGCTTCGAGTTCCGCTGGGAGGACCAGTTCAACCTGGCCCTCGACCCGGACACCGCCCGCGAGTTCCACGACGAGACGCTCCCGGCGGAGCCCGCGAAGACGGCGCACTTCTGCTCGATGTGCGGGCCGAAGTTCTGCTCGATGAAGATCTCCCAGGACATCCGTCGTGAGCACGGCGGCACGCAGCAGGAGATCGAGGCCGGCATGGCGGAGAAGTCGAAGGAGTTCGCGGCGAGCGGCAACCGGGTCTACCTGCCGCTGGCCGAGTAGTCCGGAGCGGTCTGAAGCAGTCCGGAGCGGTCCGGATTGGTCCGGAGCGGTCTGAAGCAGTCCGAAGTGCTCCGGAGTGGTCCGGAGCAGTCCCGTGCAGTCCCCGGGCCGGCCGATCCTCAGGGATCCGGCTGGTCCGGGGGGTCGGTCGCGGCGAGTGCCGCGCGGAGGAAGGGCAGGATGCCGCGTTCCAGGAGGGCGCGGCGCCAGGCCTCCCGGGCGCGGGTGAGCTCGTCGTCGGCCGGGGCGGTCCCATCCGCCGCGGCCGGTCTGTTGCGCAGGGCGGTCAGGAGGAGTCCGGCGCCCGCGCTGAGCAGGCCGGCGGCGGCGAGGGCGGCGAAGACGAGGCCGGCCGTCAGCAGGGTCTCGCCGAACACGACCGTGGGGGCGAGGGCGTGCAGGACCGCCCCCACCAGCAGGAGTATCGCGGCGGCGGTGCCCGCGAGGACCGGCACCATCACGGTGACGATGGCGACGACCCCGGCGCCCGTGCCGGGGTCCGCCAGGGGTATGCGGGTGTCGATGGCCACGCGGTTCTGCTCGCGGACCTTCACGAAGTGGTCGTACTCGCTCGCCGCGGCGGTGGTGATCAGCGCTGTCGCGTTCAAGGTCATGGCGCGCAGCTGCGCGACCGTGAGCCGTGTCCCGACCCCGTCGAGATCCGGACGTGCGTGGGCGGTGCTCAGTGCGTCGTCGAGGACCCGCTCGTACTCGGCACGGTCCTCGGTCAGCAGGTGCGGAGCCACGTTCATGTGCATCCCCCGATGCTCCGTAGGCCCGGATCAGCCGTGGGAAACGGTCGGTTGGGCGGAAACGGAGGAGAGCCTGCTACGGATGACCCGATGGTATTGCGGTGACACCACGGCCTGACAGGGTGTTTCCGGAAATCGACTTCCCCGGATGCGCAGGGTTATGCGTCAGCCGTTCAGGGGGAGTTGGACGACCAGTAGCTTTCCGGCCATGGTCACGCCGCCGTCCATGGCGATCGCGAGACCGTCGGCGTACACGTGCGGGCCGTCGACGACCGGGCCGCCGCCGTCCTCGCCGTCCTCCGTGCCGACCTGGCCGAGGAGGTACGGGATGGGGCTGTGGCCGTGCACGATCCGGCGGCCGCCGTAGGTGGAGAGCAGCTCCTGGACGGCCTGCGGGCCGCCGTCGTCGCGGAACGCGAAGCGCTTGGTGAACTTGCGGAAGAGGTCCCAGACCTCGTCGGCGTCGTTCCGGTTGAGGACCTCGTGGACCGTGTCGTTGACGTCCTCGATGGTCTGGCCGTATTCGAGGTACGCGGTGGTGTCGGAGTGCACGAGGAGGTGGTCGTCCTCGCGGACCACGGCGTCCAGCCGGGACATCCACTGGAGGTGGACGTCCTGGAGCCGGTCCATGTCGTGCTTCTGGCCGCCGTTGAGCAGCCAGGCGGCCTGGAAGGTGGCGGTGCCCGCGCCGGAGTTGACGGGCGTGTCGCCGAAGCGTTTGGCGCCGATGAGCAGCAGCTCGTGGTTGCCCATGAGGGCCTTGCAGTAGCCGCCCGCGGCGGCGGCCTCGGCGGAGAGGCGCATGACGAGGTCGATGACGCCGATGCCGTCGGGGCCGCGGTCGGTGAAGTCGCCGAGGAACCAGAGCCGGGCGTTGCCCGCGGACCAGTTGCCGTTCTCGTCGATGAGGCCCTGGGCGTGGAGCGCGGCGACGAGCTCGTCGAGGTAGCCGTGGACGTCGCCGACGACGTAGAGGGGCCCGGGTCCGTCGCCGTTCCCGGGAGCCGGGGTGGAGGCCGGCTGCTCGGGGGTGACGGGGACCTGGACGGTGTCGCCGCGGTTGATGACCGGGAGGTCGCGCTCGGTCGGCGTGTATCCCTCGGGCTCGCCGGCGGGGAAGGCGTTGCCGGGGTGACCGGTGGCGACGGAGACGATGGAGGAGCCGGTCGTGGAGGTGGTGTACGTCGGCGCGAGGCGATGACCCAGGTGGAGGGTGGGAGCGGCGGGCATCGGCGCGGGTTCGGGCACGACTGCGGTTGCCGGTGCCTGCGGCGCGGGGGGTACGGGCGGGGCGGCGGGTGCGGCCTGGGCAGCCGGCGCGACCGGAGTGGCAGGTGCGGCCTGGGCGGCGGGTGCGGCGGTCGGCGGTGCCGGTACGGAGGCGGGCGCGGCGGGCTCGACCGGCGGGGTCGCGGCCACCGGGGCCGGCATCGGGACGGCCTCGACCGGCGAAGGGGCGACCGGGGGCAGGTGCGGGGCGGACGCGGGGTGTTCGACGGCGGTCAGGCGTTCGCTGGGTGCGGCCTCGACCGTCGGAGCAGGCGCCGTCTCCTCCGGGGAGAGGGGCTCGGCGGCATGGCCCTGCACGGGCACGCGGGCGTACGGCGGTACGCGGAAGTCACGCAATGTCGCCGTGCGTACCACGGGCTCCTGACCGGCCCCCTGAGTCATCGACCCCTCCACCACCGTCGCGATGCCCTGCACATCGCGGACCGGCCTGGTCGGGGTGGTCCGCGGTGTCGTCCGCCCATCATAGGAATGAGGGTCCTCCTGTGTGACGCACCAGGGGTGGTGAATCCGGGTCCACTCCGGGTTAACCGGTTGTTTCGCCCGAATTGAGAAGGTCCAGTCCAGGGTAGAGGCCGGTACGGTCACCGGTTTCGCCGTCCCTGCCCACGGGCAGGGGCGGGGACGGCGGTCGGATGACGGCGGGTTCGGGCGCCGCCGCCCGTGGCGTCAGTCCTTCGCGGGTGAGCGCGGCGGGCTGACCGTGGTGCGCGGCGAGCGCCGCTGCGAGGAGGTACGGACGATGAGTTCGGTCGGTATCACCTGCTCGACCGGTCCGTCGGTGTCGATCCCCTCGATGGCGTCGATGAGGAGCTGGACGACGGCCGTGCCGATCCTGCGGGGCTTGAGGGAGAGCGTCGTGATGGGTGGTTCGGTGGTGGCGTAGACGGTGGATTCGCTGCAGCAGACGATCAGGAGGTCGTCGGGGACGCGCAGTCCGTAGCGGCGGGCGGCGGCGAGGAGGTCGGTTCCGTTGGGGTCGAAGAGGCCGTAGACGGCGTCGGGGCGGTC